>JAIUYC010000548.1 GCA_020216575.1 Coleofasciculus sp. S288
TAGAACGCATTCATCAAGGCTTGAGTGCCGCCATCATCGACTTGCCAGAGGGATGCGATCGCCGCCCTGGCTGAAGTTTGTTGCAGTTGGTAGCCAAAACCGAGAATTTCTCTGCCATCCCCCAATTTATCCCCTAATCCTGTTTCACACGCTGAAAGCACGACCAAATCGACATTCGGCAGACGCCAGTTTTTCACATCTCGCAGTGTAACGCGATCGCCATTACCAAACAGAATAAACGACTCTTCTGGCTGTCCGAGAACAAAAACGGCATGGGTTGCCAGATGCACAACCGAATAATCATTCATCTGGAAAACGATATTCTGATTAAATTGCTGGTTTAACAGGGTTGTTGTACCGGGAACAGTCTGAGCTAAGTTTTCCACTTCTTGACCAGCAAAGGGCAACCCAGAGAAGCTAAACTGTTCACCGCCTGCCTCAAAGCTATAGTTCCCCTGAGAAAAAGCAGCCGCTAATACGTGCAATTGATTTTGGGGTTTCGTGTTAAGGTCGGTGAGGCTGACAGCAGTGATGTTATTGATCCGGAAGCGTTGCACCAGCCATTGGTTGCCGTCATGCAGGGCAGCCAGGGGAATATAACGCAGTTGTCCATCCGGGGCGTAGATAATGGTTTGGGTTTTGGCTTGAGCTAAATCGTTTTCAATCGGTTTGATTAGCCACTCGTAGAGCTGTTGAGCGGGAATGGTGGCATCACGGCTAGGATTTTTGAGAGCCAAACGAAATTCAGCAATAACACGGTTGAGTTCGTCTTGTTTGACGGGAACCGTGCGGCGCAATGGGGGAGTGTAAGGTGTAACCAAAACGAGTTCTAAGCGATCGGGCAGCACGAAGGGATAGAGGATAGCGGCATCTTGCTGAAGGTTTTTCAGGTTGTCTTGTAAGGTTGTCGCATAGGCTTGTAAGTCAACGGTTTGCCCTTGTGTGGTTTGCTTGAGTTGGGCAATCCAGTCTTGGACTTGTGGGCTTTCCAGGAATTGATTGAATTGTTGGTTGAGTTCTTGCTCGATTTGCCTGAGTTCAATAATCCGCTGTTTCTGAGCTTGTGTTCTGTCGGATACGGGAATACTTTCGAGTTGCGACAGTTCTTTGCCTAATGCGATCGCTTTGTCAAGTTCCGCCTCAATCCCTTCTCGAATTTGCTGTTCTTGAGGGCGTTCAGCCACCCCTTGAGCGGTATTCTCACTCCCTCGCACATTCTGGAGATAGTCTTCTAGTTCCTGCACTTTAAGTAAGTCGAGTACCCGTTGTGCTTCGAGAACTCGGTTTTGTTGTAATAATAAGTCAGCTAAATGGCGATAATCTTCAGCAACGGTTTCGGTGTAAGATTGCTGGAATTCTGAGGGAAGCCCCTTAATATTATTCCGAAGTGCTTCTCTGGCATTAACCGATTGCTTGAAAAATACAATCGCTAATTCAGGTTGGTTCTGTTTCTCTAGTAAGTAACCGATATTCTTAAGAATGTGTCCTGTACCTTCCTGGTTACCAGTTTCCTGAGCAATCACCAGGGCTTGGCTAAAGCAATCCCAAGCTGATGCATAGTTCCCTAACTCATAGTAAGCTTTTCCAAGATTATTAAGAACTGCCCATTCTGATCGCTTGTCATTGAGGGATTGGATAAGAGTTAAAGTCTGTTGGAAGAACTCCAACGCTGATTCAGGCTTTCCTATCTTGAGGTAAACAATCCCAATACCATTGAGTGTTGTTGCTTGCAGCACTTTTGTGTCTGTTTTGTCCTCAATTGTCTTGAGAAGTGCCAAGGCTTGCTCATGGAAATCTAAGGCTAATTCGTATTGTCCTAATCTGTAGTGAACCGCTCCAATCGCGTTGATACTGCTCACTTCCAACTCGATGTTGCGACTGCTGTCCAAGTCAGCTTGGGGGGTTTTGGCGAGTTCTAAGGCTTCCTGGTGGAACTTTGAGGCTAGTTCATACTGCCCTAGGCTCTCGTAAAGCTCTCCCATGTTGTACAGGATTACCCACTCATCCTGTAGAAAACGTACTTCGTCATCCGCCGCTAAGGCTTCTTGATAGGATTCCAAGGCTAATTCATATTCTCCTAAGTAGGTGTAAGTGAGCGCAATTTTGTTGAGAGTGACTGCTTCTAATTCCGGCTTACCTAGCTCACGCAGTTTTTTCTGAATAGCAAGGACTTGCTGAAACTGCTCTATGGCTTCTCGATATTGACTGCGCTCAAAAAACTGAGTACCTTGCTCCTCGTAAGTTCTCCGTATCATCTTGAGGTTGATTTCTTCCCAAACGACATTGCCAAGTTCCTGTTGAATGGACAACGCTTGCCGAAAGTAGGTTAACGATCGCGGATAGTCTTGCTTACTGTAATAAACATATCCAATGTTGTGGAGGGTTTCCCCGATACCTGCTTTGTCGCCTATTTCTTGATAGATCAATAAGGCTTCCTCAAATTTTGCCAGTGCTTCTTCATAGTTATCGTTAACATGCAGACTTTCACCTTCTTTAAACAGTTGATCGGCTATAGCTTTCCTATCTTGAGCCGTTTGTGCCTGCGTAACTGAAGGCGAGAAACTCAAGGTAGATGGCAAGAAGGCAGACGTTACTGAAAGTAGCAGAGTGGCAAAGCTGAGACTGACTCGATATAGACGCATGGTTCAGTCCTTTATCAGGGAAAAGAAAGATTAGTGTCAATATATCTATTGCTCATCAATAGTGAAAATATGCAGTTTTGATGCCAAATGTTAGAAAATTAAACTTCTTGCATAAATTTTTAAGCAAGCGGTGTCGGTGTGTCGTGTGCGATCGCTTCCCAATTACGTAGGGTGCGTTACGCGAGAGCTAACGCACCCTACCGTGAAGTGATCGCGAAAAGTCGCATCCGTTGCCAGACGTTTACTTTCTTACAACCCATTCCCAATTAAAATGAACGATGCCCAGTAGTAAGGATGGCTCAAACGGTTAGTAACTTGTGGGGGTGCATCCGTGCGATCGCGTTGCTCTACGCCTAAACCTCGGTCTTCTCCTAAAGCTGTAGAATCACCAGTAATCAGGGCAATTTGTGCCTGACGTAGGGCTTCAGTTTTTGTAGTGTTGCCCTTTTTCAGATTGGCATAAAAGGCATTCATTAAGGCTTGCGTGCCGCCATCATCGACTGTCCATAAGGAGGCGATCGCAGCCCTTGCCCCAGTCCGTTGCACTTGGTAACCTAAACCTAAAATCTCCTCACCATTGCCAAATCCAGCCAAACCCGTTTCGCAGGCACTGAATACGACTAAATCCACATTCGGCAGTGACCAATTTTCGATATCACGGAGAGTAACACGACTGCCATCGCCAAACAGTATAAAAGAATCTTCGGGTTGACCCGTAACAAAAGCGGCATGGGTCGCTAGATGCACGATGGAGTAGTCATTCATCCGGGGAACTGTGCCGTCGCGGCTGAAGGCGTTGTCTAACAGTTTCGTCGTACCTGGTAAAGTGGCAGCGAGATTGTCCACTTCAACGCCTGCAAAGGGCAATCCACTGAAGGAAAACTGGTTGTCACCAACCTGGAAGTCGTAACTTCCTTGGGTGAAGGCAGCCGCTAAAACTCGCAATTGTTCCTGAGGTTGGGTGTCGAGTTCGGTGAGACTGCGGGCAGTAATATTGTTAATCCGGAAGCGCTGCACCAACCATTGGTTGCCGTCGTACAAGGCGGCTAGGGGAATATAGCGCAGTTGTCCATCTGGAGCGTAGATGATAGTTTCAGCTTGGGCTTGTGTCAGGTCGTTTTCTAGGGGTTTAATCAACCAGTTGTAGAGCTTGAGTGCCGCTTCTTGAGCTTGCTTGAGATTACCTCTTTTGACTGGATGGGTTAAGGTTGAGCGGAACTCAGCAATTGCCTGGTTCAACTCTTCTCGTTTCACTGGAACTGATTGATGGATGGGAGGAGAGTCAGCCGTCACCAGCACCAGTTCCAGACGGTCATCCAGAATCAGCGGATAGAGCAACACGGCATTTTGCTGGAGATTCCTCAAATTGTCACGCACGTTGTTGAGGTCTTCCAGTTCAAGATTCTGCCGCTTGGCTGTCTGACTTAGTTGCTCGACAATTGCCTCAACCTCCGGAGAGCGGATAAAAGCGTTAAACTCAGCCAAAATCTGTTGCTGATTATTCCTCAATTCGATAATACGCTGTTGTTGTTGGGGAGTGCGATTGGCTTCTGGAATAGTTTCTAGTTGAGCGAGTTCTTGTCCGAGTTCAATGGCTTGATTGAGCAGAGCATTGTAGCTAGAGTTAAACTGCTCCTCGGGTGGTAAATTTGACAGTCCCGTGGCAGTTTGCTCGTTCCCCCGGACATCGTGCAGATAATCTTCCAATTCTTGCACTTTGAGTAAATCCAAGACGTGTTGCGCCTCCA
>JAIUYC010000549.1 GCA_020216575.1 Coleofasciculus sp. S288
AATGTTTGCAACATCCACACCAAGATTTCTAGCTCCAGGAGCTGCGCTGGTTGTAGCTGATTAACTAAACAACTGCGGTAGAATGAGGGCAATATGTTAAACATCGGCCTTGTCTTTCACTGGCAGGTCGATCTTTTTTTATCATACATCCCCTTACTTCAATCTCCTCTTAGCTCTCAGCGCTCTTGTCACCCCGTCAAGATTAGGACACAGGCAAATCCTGAAACCTTTAACAGTCAATATGCATCCCTTCTGCATAAAAGCCCTCTGCCTTTTACTATAAAGTCAAAGTAGTCTTCTAATTGCATCTCCTCAAGCCTCGAAAATAAGAAAGGACACCCCCTGAGGATGTCCTTCCATTTTAAAAATTACGGGGTGCTAAGTTATGCGCCCACAGCTTCCTTAGCAGCGTACATCACTTCCAGAGTGATTTCAGTTAGACCCCGCTCGCGAGCAAACTTCTCGGTATTGCGCTTCACCTTACCGCGAACGAAACCAGGAATCTTGTTGAGTTCCGCCTGAGCTTCCTTATTCCAACTCAAGTCAGAATCAGCAGAAATACCCTTGGTAATCACTTCCTTCGTGTCATGACCGCCGAAGATTTCCAGCAGGTGGTCTTCCATTCCCAACGTGAAGGAATTGTAGACCAAATCGGCAACCTGGTTCGTCCCTTCGTAACCTACGAATGGCTTGTAACCAAGGGGGAAGTTTTGGATGTGGATGGGTGCAGCAATTACGCCACAAGGAATGTTTAAACGCTTGCCGACGTGTCGTTCCATTTGAGTGCCGAAGATGGCGGAGGGTTCGACACGAGCGATCGCATCCCCAATCGCCCCATTATCATCGCTGATAATCACCTCATCACAGTACTCGCTCACCTGCTCGCGGAACCAATCTGCATCATACTTACAGTACGTTCCTGCCCAGACAACATGAATCCCCATCTCCCGTGCCAAAATCTTCGTCATGGCAGCGGCGTGAGTATTGTCACCAAAGACAACCGCCTTCTTACCCGTCAAGTTCTGGCAGTCAATCGAACGCGAGAACCAAGCCGCTTGGGAAACGTACAGGGTTTGGGTTTCGATGAACTCTTCGTAATCGACATCAGCTCCTTGAGCGTTCAACACCTGCTGAATCTTGCGGATGCAACGCGCTGTCTCCACGACGCCCATCGGGGTAATGTCCACATAGGGCATCCCAAATTCTGCTTCCAGATACCGCGCAGCCATTAAGCCGACTTCCCGATAAGGTACGAGGTTAAACCAAGCACGAGGCAGATTCTTCAGCGTGTGAACCGACGCCCCTTCTGGAATGACCGTATTAACCTCAATGCCGAGGTCCGCCATTAACCGCTTCAACTCCGTGCAGTCGTGCTGATTGTGGAAGCCGAGGGTGGTAATGCCGATGATGTTAACGGAGGGCTTTTCTGTCTTCCCTGTTGGCAGTTCATCCTTCCTGCGGGCTTTCTCAATGTAATACTTGACAATTTGAGCCAGAGTACTGTCTGCTGCTTGCAGTTCGTTGACGCGGTAGTGGTTCACATCCGCCAGCATCACATCTCCCTTGGCATCGATCTGGGCGCGCTCGACAAAGTTTTGCAAGTCTTCTTGCAGAATGCTGGAGGTGCAGGTCGGAGTTAGGACAATCAGATCGGGATGTTCCTCACTATCCTTGCGAACGATGTTGTCTACCACTTTTTCTTGAGAACCCCGTGCCAAAACATTCCGGTCAACGACGCTGGCAGTCACTGGGGTAAAATTCCGCTCCCGCTCTAGCATGGAGCGCATGACGTTGAAGTAGTCGTCGCCGAGAGGGGCGTGCATGATAGCGTGGACATTCTTAAAGGAACTGGCAATGCGAAGAGTGCCAATGTGGGCGGGACCTGCATACATCCAGTAAGCCAATTTCATTACGATGTTCTCCCTTATGGTCAAAAAAATAATCTCTGATGAGAATCGCTGGAGAATGATTGCTCTGTTTTAAGGACGTTTCTGATTTTCTCAGACTTGAAGTTCCTACTTAGGAGGGACTTAACGGGGTTAAACTGCCTTGGCGATGGCTTAACCCTTGTCCCTGACTGGGATTCAGCTTACGACTAAAACAACATCAATGTTGTTTTACGCAATGATTTTTAATGTTTTGCTACATTCTGTTGCAGCCAAGGCTTAGTATGCCTGTTAAAAATTGTCTACATGCAGTGACGGCGATCGCATCAACGAGTACCATTTTCTCACTTTATAATCGGTCTGCGATCGCGGGAAAAGCCAGTCCTCCTTACAAGGTACAAGAGAGTGCGATCGCGCTAAGAAAAGGAATTTAGCAGGATACTGGAACTATAGAGTTCAATACTCAAACAAAGACCTAAACCTTCGCCAAGGCTTGGTCAAACAGAAGTATAGCGATGCATGAGACAAGGACACTTAAGCAAACTCACCTTTTAAAAAGGATTCCTGAGACTAAAAAGGAGGCTGGATTGATAATGCAAACTTGTGTAACTCCTACGCTAAACCCTAAAGAAATCAAAGCCTTTGTTCAAGCTCTCAATGCCCTGCACTGGAAAACTGACTACCAACAGTTCTGTCGCGTGTTAGGTTACACAGAAGGAGCATACAGCTTAAACCAATACGCACAGTTTACAAAGTTGTGCGAAGCCCTGAACAACTTTAATATCAATTCGCTCACCAAGTTTGTGGAGGCTGGAATTATTGTCGATCAAACTTAAGCTAATATCTTGATTGGAGTAATAGGTAAGAGATTTCCAAGTAAAAAATGTCCTTCTAGGGGCGGGTTTAGGGATTAAATCAGTAGACTTTCCCCATAACCTCGATACAAAACCCGCCCTCACTTCTCAGACATCCCCTAAGGGGCGTTAGACAGAGCTTAATACTACATCCTCCAGAGCGCGACGCTGAGCTTCCAACAAATCCTGCATGCCTTTACTCGCTAAATCTAGTATTTGATTGAGCTGAGTACGGCTAAAGCTTCCGGCTTCCGCAGTTCCCTGAACTTCAATAATGCCTAACTGCTCGTTCATGACGATATTAAAATCAACGTCAGCCGCCACGTCTTCAACATAGTTTAAATCTAAAAACGGCTCGCCCTCCAAAATCCCGACTGAGATAGCGGCGATTTGATGACACAGAGGCGACTGCTCCAGTTTTCCTGTTTTCATCAATTTGGCAATGGCATCGGCAAGGGCAACATACCCACCAGTAATAGCCGTTGTGCGCGTCCCAGCATCCGCCTGTAGCACATCAGCATCAACAATCAACGTGCGTTCTCCCAGTGCATTGAAATCCAGAGAGGCCCGCAAGCTGCGCCCTATCAAGCGCTGAATTTCCTGAGTTCGTCCCGACAGCTTAAGCAATTCTCGCTCTTGGCGTTGGGGTGTAGCTCCTGGCAACATTCTGTATTCAGCCGTTAGCCAACCTTTACCAGTGCCTTCGAGAAATGGAGGCACTTTCTCTTGAACGGACACCGTACAAAGCACCTGGGTGTCGCCAAATTTAGTTAAGACGGAGCCGGGGGCGAATCGTGTGAAGTCTCGCTCAAAGCTAATGGGGCGTAGCTGGTTGGGTTGCCGATTGTCTGGGCGCTGCCAAGGCATGATTATCCTCCGATTTAAGTTGAACGTTGAAGGTTTGAGAGTTGAACGTTTTCAAGTGTTGGACATTCAAATTCTCCAACCTGCAACCCTCAAATCCCAAGTTTCTGCAAAATATGTTGCTGGACTTGCTCGGGTGATTGGTCTCCATTGATGGTCAACAGTCGCTGACAATAGCCGTAGTATTCGAGGAGAGTGGGAATGCGATCGCTAAAGACACCAATGCGACGCTGTAGGATTTCGGGTTGGTCATCTGGACGCAAATCTCTTGTTGGAACCATTCCTTCCGGAGTATAGGCTCGTCCACTCGAGCGGCTGACCATTACTGCCTCCAGCACTTCTAGGTAAATTGCCCAGTCCAATCGTTGCTCCAACTCTTCCAATAGAAAATCTAACTCCTCAGCTTGGAAAGCAGTGCGGGGATAGCCTTCTAGCACCCACCCGTTACCGACATCGGGTTGCAGCAGGCGCTGACGCATAAATTCAATTAGGATTTCGTCAGGTACAAGTTCTCCCTTCTCGACATATGGCTGTGCTTCGAGTCCCAACTCGGTTTGGGATGCGATCGCCTGTCGTAACATATCACTGGTGGAAATCCCGACGACATTCAACTGGCGACACAACTGTCGAGCCTGTGTTCCCTTTCCAGCCCCCGGACCTCCTAGAATCACCAGTCTCACAATAATTTAGCTCCTACTTTCTTTCTGCCCTAGCCATACATTTTGCACAAAACCCACCCTCAAACGTGTCTCCGAGGTCACGAACGCTATTTTCCCACTAATCT
>JAIUYC010000550.1 GCA_020216575.1 Coleofasciculus sp. S288
AAGAAACTTACAACATCGTTGCCGCTCACGGTTACTTTGGAAGGCTTATCTTCCAATACGCTTCCTTCAACAATAGCCGTAGCTTGCACTTCTTCTTGGGGGCTTGGCCTGTAGTTGGCATCTGGTTCACCGCACTGGGCATCAGCACGATGGCGTTTAACCTGAATGGGTTCAACTTTAACCAGTCTGTGCTTGACTCACAAGGTCGTGCCATCAATACCTGGGCTGATGTCCTTAACCGCGCTAACTTGGGTTTTGAAGTGATGCACGAACGCAACGCTCACAACTTCCCCTTAGATTTAGCCTCTGGCGAAGCTACTCCTGTTGCAATGATAGCTCCACTCATCAATGGTTAATTTTTAGCTTCTAACTATAGCGGTTCTCAAATGATTGGAGTTAGGGGCGGGTTTATCGGATTGAGTCGTGTAAAGTAAATATCTTGGTGAAACCTGCCCCTACGACTCCTGAATCTAGGTGTATCCCACAAGGGCTGATAATCGCTATAAAAAACGCTCTCCTTTGGGAAGGGCGTTTTGTTTTTTGGGTGGTGCTGGATTAAGGCTAGCCCTCAAGAGAAAAGGCTTAAGCATAAATGCTTAAGCCTTTTTCGTTTAGATGCAAGTAACTGAGACTGATTGTTGATTAAGCTTATATAGCTGTAGCCAGCTAGGTTAGGACGTAATATTACACAACTCGGAGAATTTACGCGATGTGATTGAATTCGTTCTCAAGCAAGCGGCGTCCTAATGAAGTTGGCTACAGCTATAAATTAGCTAACCATGCATGTGTCAGCCAGTATGGATGGACTCGCAAGAGTTTGACCTCAAAGCTTAGTAACGGCGAGAGAAGCTGTTGTTTCCCCGGCCACCACCAGACGATCCTCTGCTTTCCCTTGGCTTCGCCTTGTTAACTTTCAGGTCACGACCCATCCACTCAGCGCCATCAAGTGCATCAATGGCAGCCGTTTCTTCAGCCTCTGTACCCATTTCCACAAAACCAAAGCCACGCAGACGACCTGTTTCACGGTCAGTGGGTAGCTGAACACGCTTCACGGAACCATATTCTGCAAAAACCTCAGTTAGGTCTTCTTGTGTGACTTCGTAGGATAAGTTGCCTACATAAATTGACATAGATTGTCTCCAAAATCAGAGGTGTGTAGAGATTTAGATTTCGGAGAGAAGTCTGTACTGACCAAAAGGGAAAGCCTATCAATACTAGAAACAAACACCGCAACCGAATTTATTCTCAGCTTCTAGGATAGCACAACAGATGGGGGAATCAACTCAAAGCGTAGAGACGTTCCGCCGGAACGTCTCTACGAGGTTTCATTATCTACGCCTGGTTGTAGTAGGTGCTTCAGTGATGGTCATCGGATACGACATCAATCAGCAACTGGAGTATCACCAGAGATTGTACCGTTGAGCATTATTGCTCCATCCAAAAATGCTTCACCTAGATTGGCTCCATTTAAGTTGGCTCCAATCAAGTTAGCACCTCTGAGGTTAGCGCCACTGAGGTTGGTTCGTGTCAGATAGGTGAGCAGCAAACCTGCCCGCAGCAGATTAGCCCCTGATAGGTTAGCATCTCGCAAGTCAGCCTCAAGTAGATTTGCTCCTGATAGGTTGGCTTTATGCAAATTGGCTTTGTGCAGGTTAGCTTTACTCAAGTCTGCTCCCTGTAAGTTAGCTTTCTTCAGGAACGCTCCGCTTAGTTTTGCCAGACTGAGCTTGGCTCCCTGCAAGTCAGCCCCACTGAGGTCGGCATCGCTTAAATTCGCCTCCCGCAAATCTGCCCCTCGTAGGTCGGCCTCTTTCAGATTAGCTCTGCTAAGATTAGCTCCTTTGAGATCGGCTTCGCTCAAGTCAGCTTCTTCCAGGTTTGCGTCTTGCAAGACCACTCGATTCAAATAGGCTCGAATCAAACTGGCTCCACTCAAGTTTGCCCCGCTTAAGTCAGCTTCACTGAGAATCGCTCGATTCAATATCGCTTTTCTTAAGTCAGCTTGGACAAGAATGGCTCGGCTTAAGGTTGCCCCAGTTAAGTTCGCCTTTGTCAGTTTGGCTCCTTTGACCGTTGCACCAATGAGGCTGGTTCCAATCAAGGTAGCCAACTTCAGGTCTGCTGCCGATAGATTGGCTCCGCTCAGGATCGCTCCACTCAAATCCGCCTCACTCAAAATTGCCTTATTGAGGTCAGCACGCGAGAGAGTTGTCTCGATTAACTGTGCTTTTGAGAGATCGGCAACTTTTAAGTCTGCATTGCTGAGATTGGCTCGGATGAGTTTGGTCTTGATTAAACTTGCCCCATTCAACTGGGCTGCGCTTAAATTGACTCGATTCAGATTTTCTTGGCTTAAATCGGCTCCAATTAAATTGGCTCCAGAAAAATTGTGTTCTCCTGTTTCATGCCGACTCAAAAGTTCGGCTTCGCTTGAAAATTCGCTTGCTTTCATAAAAATTGCCTACCTTCCCTGCTGTTGGTCAGCTCTAAGCTCGACCTGATTTCCTAAAAGAAAGTCCCTAGGCAGGGGTTAGCTAATTACTCCTTGGAACGTAATACAATTCACCAATCCTTTATAAAGATTGCAGTGAGTCAAAGCGTAGAGTTGAGATGAGTGGTGCAACCAAGTCTCATTGACGCTCTTGGCTGCTAACCCAAACCGTCTTCTCAGCGTGAAACTGACTTCAAATGATGATGTTCTTATTAGAAAATGAGTAGCACCTAGCTGAGAACTTGGGGCAAACGCAAGGATTTTTACCTAGCGATCGCACCGCCTCAACAGCAGTCCCTCGTTTCCCAAGGGAACAGTAGTGAGTTACCTCAAGGCTGAGCCTCAAAACTTACCCCAGTAGCAGCAATCCAGTACCGCTCTTGATAATGTGTGCGATTTCCTGCAACTCAGAAACTGGGTTCTAGGGGACTCAGCCTATCTCACCTCCCCTAACACTGCGCGCCTTTTAGGAAACAGCATCAGTGAAGCCTTCATTCACTGTTTGAGTTCACGAATCCCTGGTATTACAGCGGCTACAAAAAACCTTCCCAGCTAGGCGGTTTCTCACTCCAGCCAGGTCTGGGCATCAAGCTGGAAAAGTCTCTCGTATTGAATGTCCTGGTGGACTCTACTGCTGCTCCCAAGTCTTTGCTCGGCGTCATACAGTTGAATTAGGATTGTGTTTCGTGTAGTTAGTACGTGCTTAACTTAGTTGTCAGTCTCTTGAACTATAACGTGCTTTAAAGAAAGCGCTCCGTTTAGCTGCCATCCACTCGCACCCGATAGATTTCAAGTTTCCACCTACTTTAGGAGGATTCCCACGCAGTTTACTAAAAAACTTATCTATTAAAGATAATAGTTGCCAGCTAACCTGTGCAAGCTACGGTTACGTTTTTCAATCTTTTATGCTACACAGCAAGAAAAATACCACACTTGTGATTTGGAGCGATCGCTCGTGATTGACTTTAATTCATTCATTCCTGAAAACCTTCTCATCGCCCCCGATCATCCTTTGGCACAGCAGCTAGAATCCGGTAGCCAAGCAACTCCCGGTGTTATTAAGCGCGTCATTCCCCTAGATGCCCAGACATTCTGGGACTATTGGTGGTGCGTACCCAATCGCCTCCTGTTGCCCGAAGATGTGGAGGTATTGAGGGGCGATCGCGATCGCGTTGAACGCATCCTGGAAAAACTCGTTTGGCTCTTTGGAGGATACTGCTTCAACCAAGATAGCGATCGCCAAGGCGAGCTGCAACCCCGTCATAGTTGGCAAGAAATTGTAGCGTTTGCCCGCCAGCAGGGCTTCGAGTCTTACTTCCTGGATATCGACTTTTTCCCAGCTGCGATCGCCTGCGACGATAGGTATCGTAACTTGGCTGAAGGCAACGATAATATCGGTCACGTTGCCGTTGAACCTGCCCACTGGCATATTGAATTTTTCCAGTTGGCGAGTACCCAGGGCGGCTTTGAGATTCAACAACCCAAAACAGTTTGTAGCTGCCAAATCTGGATGGGCAAGCCGTTCATCAAGCACCTGCAAACTGGCGAAACTATGACCCGTTATGACTTATGGGTTTCCCGTCCCTTAGATCTAACCGATCCCCCCTGGAGCGAGTAGCACATAGCACACCCCTCGCTCGGCGGATGGTATTA
Source organism: Coleofasciculus sp. S288 (assembly GCA_020216575.1). Taxonomy (GTDB): domain Bacteria; phylum Cyanobacteriota; class Cyanobacteriia; order Cyanobacteriales; family Coleofasciculaceae; genus JAIUYC01. Next base: position 4,145 of record JAIUYC010000550.1, read on the forward strand.
TAGTTTTTTTACTTTAATCTAAATGTAGGCTTGTAATTCCAATCAAGCCTTAAAAGCCTGCATCTGCTGCAATGACAAAAAACAACACTCTAGACCTAAAACCTGTAAATCCAACAAAAACCTTAGACTCAAAAACATTTGGTCATCGGGCGTATTTGGCAATTAAAAAACACTTCCAGAAAACAATCAAACACGAAGCCGACGTTCACAGAGACGCCGACCCGGGAGATCTACACCAAAT
>JAIUYC010000551.1 GCA_020216575.1 Coleofasciculus sp. S288
GATTTGAGCAAATCAATTTCAAAAGGTTGCCATTGGCGTGGACTGCTACAGTGATGGGCAATCAGCAATCCCCAGAGTGCTTCGTCCTGAAGAATGGGGACTACCAACTTGGCTTTCACACCAAACTGTTGGACAAACTCAGCCAGACAGGGTGGCACATCAGCCTGTTCTATGTCCTCGATAGCCAGGATTCGTCCTTGGCAGTACAGGTGTTGAGACTCTTGGGGAAAGACTTCTTCGGGAAAGGTTCGGCCCATAACGGTGGGCAAGCCAGGGACGACGGCTTCAGTCACGGCACTCCCCGTGCCATCAGACCAAACGCGATAGATTAAAACTCGATCCGTGTGGAGAAACTGCCGCACCTCTGCCACTGTAGTGTTGAGAATTTCTTCCAAGTCCAAGGATTGGTGAATGCGTTGCGCGATCGCTCCCACCAATCTCTCCCTGATACACTGCTGTTGCAGCGCCTCCTCGGCTTGCTTACTCTCGGTGATGTTCCGCACGATGCAGACAGCTTCATCAACACTGCTTTTCACAATCCGCACTTCATACGTGTGAACCCCATCCGGCTGTGCTAATTCATGCTCGTAAGTCTCTAGTTCTCCTGCCTCGATCGCGAACTCAAGAAGCTCTAACAAACGTTGCTTTAGGGCTTCAGGTAGATGAATTTCTGAAATCCGCTGGAGCGTCAGCAACTCTCGATTGCGTAAGTCGAAGTTTTGTCGCAGCGTTTCTTCAATGGGTTTGCGCAAGCGAAGTTCACCTTGTTTCCGTTTGCGCTTTGTAACATTATTACAGACCTCGCACGTCAACAAAAAGACAACTTTAGCATCAATATATTGAAGGGGTTGAACCGTTACTTTTACCGCTAACTTGCTCCCCTCCTTGCTCAGTAAGCAGAACTTTCCCCTCACTTCCTGCTCTGGATGTTGCACAAAAGTTGCAAACTCGACTTGCAACGTTGCTCGGTCTTTTGGGTGAAAAAAATTGAAAATTGGCTGCCCATCCAACTCCTCAACCCTGTATCCCCAACTTGCTGCTCCTGCTGGATTGACAGCCAGCACTAATCCTGCTTCATCTACCGTGAAACAGATGGGTAGCAAGCTGTCAGACGGAATGCCGTACCCTTCTAGGGATTCTGATTGTCGATGTTCTGCTGTCTCGAATTGAGTTGGATGTTCCCAAGAAATTTTATGAATGCAAGAGTTACCAGAATTCGGTTGCCGATTGCGGCTCATCTTAAGAGTCCTGCCTTGAATAAAAGCTGATTTGGCTCAGACAAGTACTCAATTGCATTATGGATTGAACTTAAGAAAAATTCAAAATAAAAATCTATTACACCCTGATTGCTGTGCAATCTTATACTTATAATCAGATTCCACGATTAATGGCTAAAAATTGCAGTTTGTTATTGAAACGCAACATTTAAGGAGTCTAGGGGTCAGGGGTCAGGCTTCCCAGAGCGTCAGTCAGGAAGTAAAGACGTTCCACCGGAACGTCTCTACTAAATTCATATATGTCCTAACCGCCTTGGCGGTTGCTATAAATGCAGATTAGCTTATTACCCAAGCTAGATAATGTCCCACCTCAAGTTCGGTATGATTCAACCGAGTTGAGGAGATACATGAATGCGTTACCTGGCATTGGCTACTGATTATGACGGCACGTTAGCCTCAGATGGTCGTGTAGATGAAGAGACGTTAGCGGCACTCGATCGCCTGCGAGATTCAGGTCGAAAATTAATATTGGTGACAGGGCGACATCTGGAAGACCTTCTCAGCGTTTTCCCTCAGGTCAACCTCTTCGAGCGAGTTGTCGTTGAGAATGGAGCCTTGCTTTACCGCCCCGCAACTCGTGAGGAAAAACCCTTGGGGGAGACGCCCCCTGAAGCGTTTATCAAGGCGCTGCGAGAGCGAGGAGTTGACCCTCTCGAGGTGGGACGGGTCATCGTTTCCACTTGGCATCCTCACGAGAACACAGTTTTAGACGTGATTCGCCAACTGGGACTCGAACACCACGTCATCTTCAATAAGGGGGCTGTGATGATACTGCCCTCAGGCGTGAACAAAGCATCTGGGTTGAATGCAGCACTAGAGGAACTCGACTTATCTCCCCACAACGCTGTTGCTGTAGGGGATGCGGAGAACGACCATGCTCTCTTGAGCATGTGCGCGTGTGGGGTGGCTGTTGCCAATGCCTTACCCATGCTAAAAGAGCGTGCGGATTTTGTCACGAAAGGCGATCGCGGCGCTGGTGTTGTTGAACTGATTGACAAGCTAATTGCCTCCGATTTAGAGGAAATCGAACTCTCAAATCAAACGGCATCACATTCTTCTGGGCAAGGTGACATAGCATGAGTTGAACATTCAGTGTTGCTCATGCCTTGCCTAATTGTTCTCTCACCCAAGCGCGAAACGCCTTCATTGTTTTGTTTCTTCCCAGAGTCCGACACTGACTGAGATACTGAGGAATCACTTCTATAAGAGGAAAATTAGGAAAATTTGGACTAGATTCACACTTGATATACTGCCCCTCTCGCAGCACGTTAATTTGTAATTTCCCATTCTCAAATCGCCATAGCTCTGGCACACCCAATGCTTCATAGATGCTTGGATGGGTGCGAGAAGTAACATCAATTTCTAAGGCTAAATCGGGAGGCGGATCTACGGTTAAATCCAATCGGTTTTTACCTCGGACTGCTGCCTCATTTTGAATATAAAAACAGTTGTCAGGTTCTATCCCTTTGTTCATCTCCTCATTTTTGAACGTTGTTGAACCCAAGGGACAAAATTCAATATCTAACTCTTCGAGGAGGGCTTTGACTAAATCACTAACCAGTTCTTTACTGGTCTCATGTTCTGGTAGGGGTGTCATAATTTCCAGGGTTCCATCGTCATACGCCACTCTGGAGCCACGATGTTCGCCTAAATCCTCTAAAATGGCTTCAAATTCCTGCCAGCTTACGTTAGAGAGCAGCACTCGCTGTCCTGGTGGTACTGTGATGCGACTAAGTTCTAATAACATCCCGGAAGCCCTTAGTTTAGTTGATGGTTAAACTGTTGGTGGTCGATCGCGCTTTGCCAATTCTGAAGGAGGGCGATCGCTACTCCATGCCCACCAGGCTGTGCCACACTGACATTGATAAAACTCCTGCCATTTCCTGTGATAGTCTTCAGTCATGACTGGCGCTCGCCGATTGATCCAAACCTGCTGGGCTTCACTCACAGAAGCGCGGCAACTGGGGCAGCAGAACTCTAAGGCGTGCGTTGCCGATTTTGTCCATCGAGGAGGGACTGGGCTAAAAGCATCCATGTATAGCTATCCTTGTGTATTGAACTGCCAATGCGAACTGCTAGTAGCTAGTATGGTTTGCATACTTTTGCAAGACTTAACGCTACGTGAAGTTTAAGTAATAAAGTAACTTAACCTATTTGCTTAAAAACTTAGCTTCCCAATTGCTCATCCCCTATTCTCAGTCCCATGAATCCAGACCCTGAAATTCGCCGCTTGCTCGAACTCATGCCTGCTTCTGGGCGAATGCTGACAAAAATTGTAAGCCGACCCCAACAGATTGCGGTCATTGAAAGTCCTTTTCCCACACCTTGGAATCGATCGCGACCCATCTATATTAACTTCGATTTATGGCGTCGCTTGCCCAGACCCCAACGGGACATGCTGTTGTTACGGGCTGTTAGCTGGCTGATTGGGGTCAAGTGGTTTAAGCCGGACTTGTATCAAGGAGTGGTTTTGGCAGGAGTTTTAGGGGGAATTGTGGAACTAGCCCAGGGGGATGCTGTGGGCGTTGTAGTAGCTACGGGATTGAGTGCGCTGGCGGGTACGCAAATTTGGCGCAGCACTCGCAATTCTCAGTCCGAGTTAGATGCTGATGAGGCTGCCATCAAAGTTGCAACTCGGCGCGGTTACACGGAAACTGAAGCTGCCCGACATCTGTTAAGAGCGATCGAAGCCGTTGCAGAGATTGAAGGGCGTTCCGGTTTGAATTTTACAGAATTAATTCGCTCTCAGAACTTACGTGCGATCGCAGGACTTTCATCAGTGGGCGTTCCCGATACCGTAAAGCAAGAATAATACATAGCGGTTCTCATTTGAGTGGGATACACCTAGATTAAGAGTCGTAGGGGCGGGTTTCACCGAGATATAGCAAAAGGCTCCAGGGCAGAAGACAGTGGTTCGACAGGCTCGCCAATCGGGCAGAAGGGATGCATATTGACTGGCCAAGGTTTCAGGATTCTCCTTTGTCCTAATCGCCTTGGCGACTGCTATATCTCAGGACTTACGCAAAGAAAGTCTCTCAAGCATCAATTGTAGGAGCATGGCATGCCATGCCCCTACCAGATGTGGTGTCTGTGCGTAAGTC
>JAIUYC010000552.1 GCA_020216575.1 Coleofasciculus sp. S288
AGCGATCGCCATTCTTTTTAGCAGTTTTTGCTGTGAGGGCGACGCATCAGCGAACATTTGAACCCTGCGCTGTCGCATGTCCTCTATCTGCTGGGCAAAGTTCTCCATTTCAAATCCTGCCTTCCGAGTGTTGCTGAGTTAGGGAAGAGCTGTGGTATTTAAGGCATCGTAATTTTTGCAATCAGGAATATGTTAAACCATTCGTGCAAGTGTGCAGGTGAGATTCCCGACTTCTTGAGAAGTCGGAAATCTGAACCATTGACAAGTTATGTTTTTAGGGATGCGCTACTCGTTTGGAACACTGACAGCGAAGGCTTCCCGAATTTGATCAACCCAATGGCACAGATTGTCGGTGTTAAGGCGATAACTCAATGGGTGGGCAATCAGCCGTGCTGTACTCTCAAACAGCGTATCAATCTCAATCAACCCATTCTCCTTTAAGGTGCGACCTGTCGAAACTAAATCGACAATCGCCTCCGACATGCCAGTAATGGGACCAAGTTCTACAGAACCGTAAAGTGGGATAATCTCGACAGGCAAATCTAGCGTATTGAAGTATTCGCGAGCACAATGAACAAACTTTGATGCTACTCGACCGTGAGGCGGCAGTTCCAACGAACGTCGATACGGGCTGGAAGCACGTACCGCCACTGACAGCCGACATTGACCAAACTGTAAATCCGCTAATTGAGCAACTTGAGGCGACTTCTCGCGCAAGACATCATAACCGACAATCCCCAACTGGGCTTGACCGTATTCCACATAAACTGGAACATCCTGCGCTCGAACCAGCAGCGCTTTAGCCGTGCCGTTGGGGTCTTGAATTTGGAGTTGGCGGCTGGCTGAGTCGAGAAAGGCGCTGAAATCTAAGCCAACGGCTTTCAGGAGACGGATACTATCCTTTAAAAGAGCACCTTTCGGTAATGCAACAGTCAGCATATTTGAGATTAGAGACTAAGGGATGGGGATTGGGGATTAGGAGTTTTTGAGAGAATCAAGACTCTTTCTTTTTCCGATACTTTTTCGCTAACATTTGCTAACAAACACATAAGTTGAGATGCTCTCTCAACCAAGGCTTAAAGGGCGAGTCGAGGGGCGCGATCGCTAAGGAAGCAGATATCCGGATTTAACCCGCCCCTGCGAATTTTATCGGTAAGTTAGATTCAACAAGAGAAACTGTCTTATGGCAAGCATTTAAGTATGGAAAGCACAGCAGAATATACCTGCGCCTATTGTGGTGAACCCAACTTGACTTTTGTTGACCTGAGTGCTGGTGGACAGCAGTCCTATGTGGAGGATTGCCAGGTCTGCTGCCGCCCTAATATTTTGTATGTGCGGATTGATGAAGACACGCTCGATATAGAGATTGACAGTGAATACGAAGGCTGACCGAAATTTTGCACCAATACGGGGACAGGCAACCCGTGCGCTTAATATTTCTTGATTTTCTTTGGATAGAGCAATGCCTTCAACGCTAGTATAGTGAGTCAACCTCCACCCTGATTCTGTCTGGAACAGTAGTAATCCTTACTAATTGCTTCAAGCTCTGAGGGAATTGTCTATGCCAACGAATGCACCATCCAAGCGACCTATTGGGGGATTATACGTCCAGACTGGCGAGAAACAGCTAGTTTTCCCCCTGAAACATACTGAAGTTCAGGCAAAAATTACTGGCAACGTGTCGCGAGTGGAGGTGACGCAGACGTTTGAAAATCCCTTCACGGAGCCTTTAGAAGCTGTCTACGTGTTCCCATTGCCAGATGAGGCGGCAGTGGATGACATGGAGATTGCCATTGGCGATCGCATTATCAAAGGCAGCATCAAAAAACGCGAAGAAGCCCAAGCGATTTACGAACAAGCCCGCCGTGAAGGGCGGACGGCTGGACTTTTAGAGCAAGAGCGAGACAATGTTTTCACTCAATCCCTAGCGAACATCAAACCGGGGGAAGCCATTGATGTAACAATTCGCTACACTGATAGCCTCAAATTTGAAGGCGGGGACTATGAATTTGTCTTCCCCATGGTTGTTGGACCCCGCTTTATCCCCGGTACGCCGATTGATGGAAGTGACGATACCGATCGCGTTCCCGATGCCTCGCGTATTACTCCGCCCGTCGTTCTCCCAAACATGCGATCGGGGCATGACATTGGCGTGACAGTAGAGATTGATGCCGGGGTGTCAGTTTCTGAAGTGCGATCGCCTTCTCACCAGATCAGAATTGAACCTATCCGAGACGGGATAAAGAACTGGGGACTTGAGGCTGGAGAAGAGGATAGGAAAACACTTCCAGCGAATCTCCCCGCATCTTCCCTCAGCCCCTCCGAAATTGTACGGGTAAAACTGGGCAGGGAAGACACGATTCCCAATAAAGATCTGATTCTGCGCTATCGGGTTGTGGGTGAAAACACTCAGGCAACAGTACTCAGCCACTCAGACGAACGGGGGAATCATTTCGCGCTTTATCTCATTCCCGCCTTAGACTATCGCAGTGATGAGATTGTCCCCAAAGATGTGGTGTTCTTGATGGATACCTCCGGTTCCCAAATGGGTGACCCTCTAATAAAATCGCAGGAATTGATGCGCCGCTTTATCAAGGGGTTGAATTCCAACGATACGTTTACAATTATTGACTTTTCCAATACCACCACTCGGCTATCGTCTTACCCCCTGCCCAATACGCCACAAAACCGCCAAAAGGCAATTGACTATATCAATCAATTACAAGCCAATGGCGGCACTTACTTACTGAGTGGCATTCAAGCGGTGGTCAATTTCCCAGCAGCACCAGAAGGACGATTGCGGAGTATTGTTCTCCTAACCGATGGCTATATTGGCAACGAAAATGAAGTTTTAGCAGAGGTTCAACAACATCTACAACCCGGAAATCGTCTTTATAGCTTCGGGGTTGGCAGTTCGCCGAACCGCTTCCTACTCAATCGCCTTGCTGAACTTGGACGGGGAACCTGTCAAATTGTTCGTCCCGATGAACCGACTGAGGAAGTCGCAGAGACGTTCTTCCGCCAAATCAACAACCCTGTACTGACGAATATCCAGGTGAACTGGGATGGGATGGGTGACGCAATCATTTATCCCTCAGCCCCCCCCGATTTGTTTGCCCAGCAACCGTTAGTCTTATTTGGGCGAATTTCGCCTCCTAAAGAACTGAGTTCAAACCTGTCTACTAACCGACCAACCGATCAATCTGCAACTCCTGCTGGCATTCTATGCGTTACGGGGACGACGGCAGGTGGCAACGGTTATGCCAAGACGTTTAACCTCACATTTGAAGAATCTGCTAATCCGGCTATTGCCCAGTTATGGGGGAGGGCGCGGATTAAGGACTTGATGAATCAGATGTTCTGCTACGAAAAGAAAAGTGGCGTAGAGTCGATCACGGAGACAGCGTTAACCTATCAGTTGTTGTCGCAATATACGGCTTTTGTTGCTGTCAGTGAAGACGTGCGAGTCGATCCTGAAGGTAACCGCATCTCGATGGAAGTGCCAGTGGAGATACCGGAAGGTGTCACTCATCAGGGAATTTTTAGTCAAGTTGCAGGACAGATTCAAGCTAAGCGATCGCGAGGCTACTCAGTGTCATTCGCGACAGCATCCGAAGCGATGTCAGTGGATTATGGTTCGCCACCCCCACCGTCTGCGCCCTTGCCAACATTATCTCAGCCCCCGACAAAGCCAGCAGCATCTAAGACAGGCAAACGGGGTTTATTTGGCGGTTTATTTAGCGGCAGGGCAAAGCGTCAGGAGGTTGCTCAAGGTAACCCCGTGCAAGCGAACGTTCCCATAACTGAACTGCAAGCTGACTTTGATATCTCCTTAATCAGTCCCGATTTGATTCAGGATGCCGAGGAAAACCAAGTTGCACCAACCCCTACAGCTAGCCATCCTGAATTGAAAATAGACTCGGGGACGCGGGGACAGGGGGACGCGGAGACAGAGAGATTTTCATCCTTTGTTGTGAACGAAAGTTCATGGGCGTCTAGTTTGCAAGTCGTGAGTGCGGCGGGATTGGATGAAGCGGCCATAGCCGATCTAACACAACATCTAAAACAGCTAGAGTTACCTTCTGGATTCACGGGTGAAATTGTCTTTGAATTTCCAGTGCGCAACGGACGTGTAGGGCGCGTTGTCGTGGATGAGGATGCTTCAATCCTCAAAGAAGTCAAAGTGATTGATTTAATTAAGCGATCGCTTGCATCGTGGCGAGTCCCCCAATCTACCACTGGCACGGTTCGCTTAATGTTGCGGCTTCAATCATGACATCATACTGGATGATTAAATCAGTGACCAGTGACCAGTTATCAGGTACATTCCGGGGGATTTAGACTCCAAGTGAAACCTACCATGCTTC
>JAIUYC010000553.1 GCA_020216575.1 Coleofasciculus sp. S288
TGGCGACAAGGCATTAGCGACTCGCCAAACGTCTGAAAAGACTCTGAATGCCCTAGCTCCAGTTTTACCGGAACTCATCGGTGGTTCAGCTGACTTAACTCACTCGAACTTAACCTTATTGAAGGTATCGGGCGACTTCCAAAAAGGGCAATACCAAAACCGCAACCTTCGCTTCGGGGTGCGTGAACATGGTATGGGGGCTATTTGTAATGGTATCGCCCTGCACAGTGGCTTGATTCCTTACTGCGCGACCTTCCTCGTGTTTGCTGATTATATGCGGGCAGCGATTCGCTTGTCAGCATTATCGCAAGCGGGAGTTATTTATGTGATGACTCACGACTCCATCGGTTTGGGTGAAGATGGACCCACGCACCAACCGGTGGAAACCCTCGCTTCTCTGCGGGCTATTCCCAATCTATTGGTGATCCGTCCGGCAGATGGGAACGAAACATCAGGCGCTTACAAAGTTGCGATCGAGGCAGCTAGTCAAAACCGTCCTACCCTGATGGCATTCTCGCGGCAAGCGTTGCCTCAATTAGAGGGTAGCAGTATTGATGCGGTTACCAAAGGAGCTTACATCCTCTCGGATAGCGACGGCACGCCCGACATTATCCTGATTGGTACAGGTAGCGAAACTCCTCTGTGCGTCCAGGCGGCTGAAAAGCTACGCGCTGAAGGTACGAAGGTTCGTGTTGTTTCTATGCCTTGCTGGGAATTGTTCGATGAGCAAGATGCAGCTTATCGCGAATCGGTACTACCCAAGGCGGTTACTAAGCGTTTAGCAGTGGAAGCAGCTTCTAGCTTTGGCTGGCAGCGCTACATCGGCAGTGAAGGGGACATGGTGAGCATTGATCGATTTGGTGTGTCTGCACCAGGTCCACTGGCGATGGAGAAGTTTGGCTACACGGTGGATAACGTAGTGACTAAGGCGAAGGCGTTGTTAGGCTAATTCCCTCACCGTATCTAGGCGCATCAAATCAGATTTCTTAAGCGCCGCATCGTTAAATTAACAAAGCCCTCTAGCAGTAGAGGGTTTTTTTCGTTGTTTGTAATTTAGACAACAAAGGTGTTCTAAGTTTCCTTTTATAGTTCAACCTTTAATTCCTACTCTGTCGGGTGTGAAGGAAACTTTGAACAATGAGAACGTTAAAGTGGTCACGAGTTGCTAAATTCTCCAACTATTTCTTGCCTCGCCGTTGGCCTTGGATAGTGGGGACAGCAGTAGGTATCGCCCTCGTGTGGGGATTAAGTGGCATTCTATCCCCTGCCCTTAGTCAAATGGGGACAATGCACACGGTGATGTCGCAACCAGAAAACGTCATCTGGGGAGAGTTATTTAAGCCGGACAGCAAGCCGATTTTGCGAGTGAAATCGGGCGATCGCATTATGATGGAAACTGTTTCTCATGAAGGTATTCTGGCTGATCAGGGAGACACGGTTGAATTCTTCACCAAGGCAGGAATTACTAGAGATAAAATTTTGTCAGACCAGCTCAAGGTCAAGGCTACCGTAAAAAAAACTGGACCCGGACCCCATGTTATTACTGGACCTATCTTCGTGGAAGGTGCTGAACCTGGGGATGTACTGGAAATCAAAACCCTCAAAATCGACTATCGGGTTCCCTACGGCGTGATTTCTAACCGTCACAGCAAGGGGGCATTACCGGGTGAGTATCCAGAAAACAATGCTCCTATCTACACCAAAGTAATTCCTCTGGATACACAACGCGAAATCGGACTTTTTCGTCCCTCTAATGGACGCCCCAATATAGAAATACCCCTGAAGCCATTCATGGGCATCATGGGAGTTGTTCCCGCTAATCCAGAAGAAGCAGTAAACTCAGTGCCTCCAGGAATCTACGGCGGTAATATCGACATTAAGCACATTGGGGAAGGCACTAGCCTCTACCTACCCGTCCAAGTGCCAGGAGCACTGTTTTATTCGGGTGATCCTCACTGTGCTCAAGGCAATGGAGAAGTCGCTTTGACGGCGATTGAATGCTCTCTCACCCCTATATTCGAGCTAGTTGTCCATAAGGATATGAAGCTAGAGACACCAATGGCGCAAACGCCTGAAGCCTGGTTAGCCATTGGACTGGATCAGGACTTGGATGAGGCGATGAAGAAGTCGGTGCGAGAATCCCTGCGGATTGTTGAAGAGAAATATGGACTGACTAAACAGGATGCCTTGCTACTGGGGAGTGCAGCGATTGATTTTGAAGTCTCCCAAGTGGTGGACATTGTCAAGGGCATTCATGGTGTCATCTCCAAAGAATTGCTCAAAGACCTCGAAACTTGATCGAATACCTGCTATAGCAATCCTAAACACCAAGATCCCCGACTTCTTCAAGAAGTCGGGGATCTGAACAGCCAAAGTTTGTAACCCAAATTCGGTGAGATGAAACACTTCTCGAACAGTTCCTGTGATGATGGAGTGTTATGGTAGCTGAAGGAGAGTGTTAGCCGAGTAGCTCCGGAAGAGATAGCAGTAGGGATGTATGGAGTATCTGAGAGATGAGGGATAAATTAAACAGCCATACTAGATTTATCCTTGATCAATCCTCTGCGACAGATGAGTTTAAGTTAAGGTCAATAGTTTCAATGCACCATCACTCTGGCTGTTGTCAACATCAAACAACTCCCACCAGTCAGCCATCCCAGCAAGGGAATAAGGTGAGATTACTGGTTACGGCTTTGGTTTTGATTTGCAGTTTTGCCTTAGCAGAGCTAGGAGTAGGACTATTTAGTAACAGTCTTGCACTCTTAGCTGATTCGGGTCACATGATTTCGGACTGTCTCGCTCTCGTTTTAGCACTGCTAGCAACCTGGATGGCACAGAGACGCACTTCTGGTATCCCAGCCTCTGGAAATCATCGGGTTGAAGTGTTGGCAGCACTGGTTAATGGCGTAGGATTGGTTGCGATCGCACTTTGGATTGGTTGGGAAGCCATCGAGCGACTTCAGTCTCCCCCAGTCGAAATTCTTAGTCTACCGATGCTGGCAACAGCTAGCGTCGGCTTTGGTGTCAACAGCGTCAACATCATGCTGCTGCACAAAGACAGTCATCACGATCTCAACCTTAGAGGAGCATTTTTGCACGTCCTTGCTGATGCAGCAAGTTCAGTCGGGGTAATTTTAGCAGCGATCGCTGTTTGGGCGCTGAACTGGATGTGGGCAGATGGCGTTATTAGCTTATTAGTGTCGGGGTTGATTCTCTTGAGCGCCACACCCTTAATTGTTCAAAGCCTCAACGCTCTATTCACGAAGTCTCCTGAGAGCTAAGCTAACGCGCATTTAAGAAAGCAAGTTGGTAATTTGTCGAATTACCGTAGGACAGCCAAGATGTTTGTATCGAGTATGCAAACTATGGCGGTTCTCAATTGATTGGAGTAGGAGCGGGTTTATTGGATTGAGCTGTGGGAAGCAGATATCTAGGTGAAACCCGCCCCTACGACTCTTAATCAAGGTGTATCCCACTCAAATGAGAATTGCTATATGATGCACTTAAACCCTTTCCTGGAGTTTCTAGCCCCAGACTGAGCTGACGCGCCACTATACCAACAGTCTGGGGATATGTATCGACTTTTTAGGATTTTTGTGACCTTTAATGCCAAATGCAGGAACATCAGCTATCGGTTGAGTTAGAGTCTGATGCTACTTGCAGAGATTTTTCAAACGCCATGCGCTGTTCGGCATTGTGCAGGAAATAACCACTGATCATCGCAGAAGCTAGAAGTCGTCCCAAGTGTTCGCGGCTAGTGGTAATCGTCACATCAAAATGTTCTGGAGGTAAGGTTCCTAGCATTCCTATAATGTTACGTTCCATCACCTGCACGGCTGACAGAGAAGGTTTGGAGAGTTGTGCAACCGTGTCTGGATTCATAGATTGGACGTATTGCCATAGCCTATCGCCGCCTTCGGATTCGCTGCCAAAGAAATCTGGAGTTCGATTTGACAGATTGTTCATACTGGTAATTAGCAGGTTTGTGCGTAGTTAAGCTTTCTATTCCCTAATTTAGTTCGCTTGTTTCTCTAGCTGAGTGAGTGCAACCGAACCATAGGTTGCGGATTCTCCCACTAATACCAAATCCATTTCACTAACCCCCTTTTGCACTGAGAGGGGGACAAGGGAGACAAGGGGGACAAGGAGGACAAGGGGGACAGATGAGAGACTATTGGCGAAAAAGGGTTTTCAAAGGCTGATTTGGTATAAGGGTATAAGCAATTCAAAATTCAAAATGCTTTAACTGTTCGGAGGTTGAGACTTTTAGCGACTGTCAAACTGCAACTTGTAGGCACAACAGCTTACAGCACTAAGCCAGCATTCTGGATTGGAGATGCAAAAGAAGCTGTGACACC
>JAIUYC010000554.1 GCA_020216575.1 Coleofasciculus sp. S288
GATGATTGGCACCTAAACCTGCACCCGTATCTCCCTGAAAATATTCGTGGAAAAGAATCAAATTTTGCCAATGGGGGTTAGCTTGAAATTTTTCGATACCACCGTAAACAGCTCGCTGTTTGTCTGAATTTTGTTGAAAGATGGCAATCAGTCTTTCAGAAAGTTCACTCGCTACCTCTTGAAGAGTCATTTCCTGACCCGAACCTGTCGGACACTCCACTTTAAAATCATCTCCCAAGTATTGATGAAATTTTTGCAGAGACTCAATGAGCAAAAAATTCATCGGGAACCAGATAGGGCCGCGCCAGTTAGAATTGCCACCAAACATGCCGCTTCTCGATTCACCGGGTTCGTAAGCTACTTGATACCACTGTCCCTCGCCTTCAAAGACATAGGGATTGTCTCGATGAAATTGAGAAAGGGAACGGATACCGTAATCGCTGAAAAATTCCGCTTCATCGAGTACTTTTTGCAGAATTTTCCTCAACCGATGAGGATGAACAATGGATAGAAGTCTTCTCGCCCCTACTCCTTCAGTTTCCATACAGGCAATATTGCGTTGCAAGTCGGGACGATTTTTGATAAACCATTCCATGCGGCGTTTAAAGCCTGGAAGAGCGTTTAAGGTATTTGAATCAAGAATTTCAATGGCAAACAAAGGGACGATTCCAACCATCGATCGCACTTTTAGACGCAAGCGTTCGCCGTGAGGAAATTGCAGCACGTCGTAGTAAAATTCGTCCTGGTCATCCCACAAATGAATATCCGTTTCCCCCACATGATTCATGGCATCAGCAATATAGAGAAAATGCTCGAAAAACTTGCTAGCCATATCTTCATAGGCAGGATTTTTGGGGGCGAGTTCCAGCGCGATCGCCAACATATTTAGACAGTACATTCCCATCCAACTCGTCCCATCTGCCTGGTCGAGATGCCCCCCGGTTGGCAGTTCGGCACTACGGTCAAAAATTCCAATGTTATCTAATCCAAGAAATCCCCCCTGAAAGACATTATTTCCTCCTTCATCTTTGCGGTTAACCCACCACGTAAAATTCAACAACAACTTTTGAAAGACCCGTTCTAGGAAATGCCGATCAGTATGACCATACAGTTCTTTTTCAATCTGATAAACCCGCAACGCTCCCCAAGCATGAACGGGTGGATTAACATCGCTAAAATGCCATTCATAGGCTGGAAGTTGACCGTTGGGATGTAGATACCATTCCCGCGTTAATACATCGAGTTGCCGTTTGGCAAAATCCGGGTCGATCATTGCCAAAGGTAGGACGTGAAATGCCGTATCCCAAGCGGCAAACCAGGGAAATTCCCACTTATCGGGCATGGAAAGAATGTCATCATTATAAAGATGAATCCAATCCTCATTTCGTTTCAATTCTCGTTTTGGAGAGGGCTGGGATGGATCGCCGTTGAGCCAATCTTCTACGACATAATGATAAAATTGCTTCGTCCACAACAAGCCGGCAAAGGCTTGACGCTGTATGTTCCGCAAATCTGGTGATGCCGTCGGGGGACAAAAGTGGTGATAAAATTCATCTGCTTCCTGCTGTCGTTGTTTGAAGACTTGCTCAAATTCTTCTCCAAACGGATTGGCTAAGTCAGGGGTTTCACTCAGCCGCAAGCGGATAGTTTTAGCTTGCCCAGCACCGATTTTAGAGGAATAACAGGCAGAAAACTTTGTGCCGATGTTATCAAAATTAATTGCCTCTGTTTTTCCATGTATTATGTAGTCATTGATGCCATCTTTGACATAAGGGGAATGGTTCTCAGTCCCAAATAATCGTTTAAAGTTCGTTTCATTTTCTGTAAACAGTAAGTTATCCGGTACTGCACAGTAAAGCCAGCGTTTTCCTAAGGTTGAATGACAAGCTTCAACAATGCTAACTCCTTCCATCTCCCCTGTAGTCCGGTCGGAAGGAAAGACTCTGAGATAAGGTTTTTGACTGGTACAATCCCAAGACCACGTATTTCTGAACCAGAGGGTGGGTAATAGGTGTAGAGATTTTTCCTCATCCCCTCGATTGATGACGGTAATTTGGATTAAAATATCTTCGACTGAAGCTTTGGCATACTCCACGAAGACATCAAAATAACGATTGTCCTCAAAAATACCTGTTTCCAGCAATTCAAACTCTGGCTCGTCTAGACCTCTTTGGCGATTTGCTTCTACAAGTTGAGTGTATGGAAATGCCTGTTGCGGATACTTGTACAGATATTTCATGTAAGCATGAGTGGGGATGTTATCTAGGTAGAAGTAGTATTCTTTGACATCTTCCCCGTGATTGCCTTCAGACCCGGTTAGACCATACAATCGTTCTTTAAGAATGGCATCTTGTTCGTTCCAAAGCGCGATCGCAAAACAAAGTCGCTGGTGATTGTCAGAAATTCCCGCAATACCATCTTCTCCCCAACGATACGCACGGGAACGAGCGTGTTCGTGAGGAAAATAGTCCCAAGCATTACCATATTTGCTGTAATCTTCTCGTACTGTTCCCCACTGCCGTTCGCTCAAATACGGTCCCCAGCGACGCCAGTGTGCTTGACGCGTGCGTGCTTCCTCTAGTCGCTTCTCTTCTGCTGTCATTGTTTTGCTGTGAAAATAGGGTTAGGAGTTAGGAGAGAGTCGTTGTGGTCGTTTTTTTGTAGACTCTCATTCGATAGGAATCTCTCTTTCTTTAAGCTGACCAAGGTTCGCTAAAGTCGTGGTAAAGCGTTAAACCACCATCAATAAATAGAGTTTGTCCAGTGATATAAGCGGCTTCCTCTGACGCTAAAAATGCCACAGCCGCTGCCATTTCTTCTGCGGTTCCTGCTCGACCCATCGGAATATGACTTTCCACTTTTGCCTTTTCTTCAGGGTCTTGAGTCCAAGCTTTATTGATTCGGGTAATCGTTGCTCCAGGCCCGATCGCATTCACCCGAATTCCTTTGCCCGCGTATTCTAACGCGAGAGTTTTTGTTAAGTTCTCCATCCCTCCTTTACTGATAGAATAGCTCAGATAGTAAGGTCTGGGAATAATTTCATGAACGCTAGAAATATTGATAATGGCACCCTGAAGATTGCGATTTAGAAAATGCTTAATCGCTTCGCGGGCGCAGATATAAGCTCCTCTGAGATTAACAGCAAGAACTCGGTCAAAGTCTTCAATTTTAGCTTCATGAGCAGCACTCTCAATTTGAATTCCGGCGTTGTTGACTAAAATATCAAGCGTGCCAAACTCTTGAATAACGGCGTTTACCATCTCGACGATATCGTCTTCTTTAGAAACATCTCCCTGCACCAATAAATCTTGAACACCGCAGCTACGAATTTCTCCACAAGCTTCATCCACCATTTCTACGGTGTCTGCGGCATCTTCAGGACTTCTACGATAGTTGATAGCAACGTTGACGCCTTCTTGAGCCAAACGAATTGCGATCGCCTGGCCAATTCCAGACGTTGCGCCAGTAATCAGAGCATTCTTACCTTTTAAACCGTTCATCCTACTAAACCTTTATTTTCAAGAATTAAGACCTTATTTTTTTACCTCTAATAAATGGCATGAAAAAAATATTTATCGGTTATCCAACTTGAAACGATAACTCAGACAGCCCCTAGCAGGCTAAAAATTAAAGAATTAATGATGCTGAGGGCAATTGAGCCAATCAAAGCACTCCAGACCCCCCAACGCAACCGAAACCCTGGCACTAACCAAGCGGCTAGACCAAAAATAATGGCGTTTAAGATAAAGAGAAATAAACCCAAGGTCAAAATAATGAAAGGAAACGTGAAGAAGCCTAAAATAGGTCGTAAAATCGCGTTTAAAATTCCAAAAACTGCCGCTGAAATAGCAGCTTTGCCAAAACTGTCAATTTCAACTCCGATTGGTAGTCGTGAAATAATCAAAAAACTGATAGTAGTTACTAACCAAGTAATGAAAAGTCCAGTCATCACAAAGCTCCTTTTTTCAATCGTTTTGGCGGAGGGTCACTCAGAGCGTGAAAGCGTGGATGAAGTGTGCCTTTTGTCAATCCATAGTCACTCATTGCACCTTCCATCTGTCTTCCAGGATTGAGAACAAATGTGATGAGAAAGTGACAGGGCTGCCGTGATCAACAGGCAGCTCTGACCAGGATTCTAGTTTCAGCTCCCTGTATACGAAACACGATAGATTACGCCATTGGTGTCATCGGCAAACAGGAGCGAACCATCTGGTGCTACAGCTAACCCAACAGGTCTGCCAAACTGCGCCGACCGATCTTCTGTCAAAAAACCGGTGATGAAGTCTTCAAACTCTGCGGGTTTGCCGTTCTGGAAACGCAGCCGCACAACTTTGTAACCGACCGGAGGGTTGCGGTT
>JAIUYC010000555.1 GCA_020216575.1 Coleofasciculus sp. S288
TGGTCTTGCTCAACAGTGCTGGTCCCTTCACCGATACCAAAGTACCGACGCAGCCCAATCCTTTGCAAGCTTTCGTAAGAGACTTAACTCGGTCAATTATGCTGCAACCTTGGGCAAGTTATCTCTTGTTTCAGTACGCGCGGCAACGCTCGATGATTCGCCAAACGCTTGAGAAAGTTTATCTCGACCGGAGTGCTGTCACAGAGCAGCTCGTAGAAGAAATTTATCGCCCCTCCTGCGATCCGGGGGCGCATAAGGTATTTGCCTCAGTTTTCAAGTCACCCCAAGGGGAAAAAATCGATGTATTACTCAAGCAGATGACCTGTCCTCTCTTGCTGCTGTGGGGAGAAGCAGACCCGTGGATGCGGGCAAGAGAACGGGGTGCGAAGTTCCGTCAATACTATCCTCAACTGACCGAACACTATCTCAAGGCTGGACACTGTCCCCATGATGAGGTACCAGAACAGGTCAATGCTATTCTCCGCGACTGGGCTTTGGCGATCGCAAGCGAGCAGTTGGCAGCTTAATTCCGATACCACACCTAATCTCTAGCGAAACCGTATCGCCAGCATATGACGCTTTAGGTCTGACAGAGCCTGCTCTATTTTGGCGATTCGCCCTATCAATTCATCCTGAGGTCTATCCAAAAAGTAGCTATTTACAATCACTTCAATCGCTGTTGCCTCTGACAGTCCTTGCATGGTCATGTATTGCTGTAGCTGTTGGTAAATTTCGGAACTTAAATTGCTTCGCACTTTGATCTTCTTCATTGAGTTTGCTCTCATGAGCCTCACTGTCTTTAACCAATAAGAAGCATAATTAAGCAGAATACGACAGTAACAGGTGAAATTACCGATATTAACCGCCCTTTCCCGCACTTATAGGCAAAAAACCTCTAATTTTACTGAATATTCCCAGAAAGACCTCTATCTGTCGCGGGAAAATATTCTCAAAACAAATTAATGCAATCAAGCGTCTTACCGGAAGGTAGCCGCCTCATTGGTTGCCCAGCTGCTTCTATAACTACCAAGAATTGACAACTTTGGATTTATAGAGGATAGTCCTCCTGTGCTAACACGCATCCTTATCCTTTGATCCAGATGGCGTCAATCCTTCCATTTACTGAAACTAATGAAACAATTAAGAAATTCTGTTCTCAATGTAGATAACTTCCGTATTACAACTGAAGGAAGGATTAGGACGTTGTATGCTCTAAGCTAGATGGCTTACAGTCGCTTTTTCCCACCTATCTCAAGGCATCAGCGAGTAAGGAGCTAGATTGCTGACTTCTTCGCATTTTGTTACAAATTATAAAGAACACTCGTGGATGCACAACAGTATGTTTGGTGGCTTCGCCGGCGCAAAAAATCCTTCTGGCACCGACTGGGGAGAGCAGATGCTCAATACAGCTGCCAGCAAGACGATTCGCCACCTATTTACTCAGAGCGAGTCAGTAGAGGTTTCTGTCCGCTGTTTTCCCTCCAGTAAATTGTTGCAGGGCAGCATCGACAGCTTCAAGATGAGTGGTCGGGGTTTGGTGATTCGTCGGGAGTTTAGAGCTGAGGAGATGTCGTTTGAAACCGATGCCGTCTCGCTTGACTTCGGCTCGATTCTCAAGGGTCAGCTTACCCTAAAGCAACCGACTCAAGCGATCGCACAAGTCGTCCTGACAGAAGCTGACATTAATGACGCCTTCAAAGCCCAACTGGTGAGAAAGCGCCTGGAAAACCTGTCTGTTCCAGCCTTGAGCGAGTTATCCGGGGGTCAGCCGATTTCCTTTACAGACGTACAAGTAACGCTGCAACCCAACGACCGCATCAAGCTGTTTGCTAAAGCTGACCTCAGCGATCGCGGTTTGATTCCGATTAGCATGACATCTACCTTGACGGTTGATCGGCGGCGTCGAATTCTTTTTAAAGACTCCCAGTTTGAACCTGATGCCGTACCCGAGCCGTTACGGGACATTTCCCAAACCCTAACCACCGCATTGGATGAAATATTGAATAACATGGTGGATCTGGATCGCTTCAATCTGGATGGTGTCACGATGCGGATCAATCGCCTGGAAACTCAGGGGAAAAAGCTGATTTTCAGTGGCTACGCCCAAATTGAGCGCGTTCCAAACAATCCTTGATCAAGAAGGGGTTAGGGACTGGGGATTAGGGACTCGGGAAGATAAAGAGGAACTTACAAAAAACGCTCCCTTGTCTCCCCCATCTCCTTGTATCCCTGATTTCCAACGGCTAGCCCTTAGTCCCTGTCAACTGAAACCCCCTAATGTCAATCAGCGATTTTTTTGTTGCCGGTGGGATTGTGATGGTGCCTCTGTTAGCGTTCTCGCTTTTAGCGATCGCCCTAATTTTGGAGCGCCTTATATTTTGGCAGCAAGTGACGAAGCGCCAACGCCGCGTGGTGCGAGACGTCCTCAACCTCTACCCCTACGACCCTCAGGCAGCCTTCCAGAAGCTCGAAAAAAATAGTGACCTGCCCATAGCGCGGGTGTTTCTAGCCGCGTTGGAACTAGAACAACCCACCCCAGAAGAATTTCGACTGGCACTAGAAAGTGCCGCTCAAGCCGAGTTACCCATTCTGAACCGTTTTAGCACTGTATTTGAGACAATCATCGGCACGTCGCCCCTGTTGGGTCTTTTAGGAACCATTCTGGGATTGATGCAAGCCTTTTCGGTTCTAAGAATTGGTGATATCGGGGGGAGTACAACTACTGGCGTTACCGGAGGGATCAGCGAGGCATTAATCTCAACAGTCTCTGGGCTATGCGTGGCAATCTTTACACTGCTGTTTGCCAACACATTTCGGGGATTGTATCGGCGCCAGTTGGCATTAATACAGGAGTATGGGGGAAAGTTGGAACTCCTCTACCGTCGTTACTATGCCCATGGCAGACTCCCTTATCTTGGCCTGCCCAAGCCAGAACGCTAAAAGATGAACCATGAACCCTTGGGTCAAGATAATTCGTTTTAGGTGAGCGTTATTCTACTCAAGTTTTTGGAACCAAAGCACAAATAAGCTGTCGAGCAGCTAATATCGAGAAGCAGGATGAGGCTTGAGATTGAATGCGAGTTTTACTGGTTTACCCTTTATTTCCTCAAACGTTCTGGTCTTACGATAAAATCCTGGAATTGGTCAACCGTAAGGTGTTGCTACCACCACTGGGATTAGTCACTGTAGCGGCAATTTTGCCTCAGGAATGGGAATTTAGACTGGCAGACCGGAATATCCGCTCTGTGACAGAGGAAGAATGGGAATGGGCAGAACTCGTGATTCTCTCAGCGATGATTGTCCAGAAGCAAGATTTGCTCGACCAAATTCGGGAAGCGAAGCGGCGCGGGAAACGAGTCGCTGTGGGGGGGCCTTACCCGACTTCCTTACCCCAAGAAGCCAAAGAGGCAGGTGCGGACTATCTGATTTTGGATGAAGGGGAAATCACGCTGCCGATGTTTGTGGAAGCCATTACTCGGGGTGACACTGAGGGGATTTTCCGCACCAGCGAAAAGCCAGATGTGACAGAGACACCCATCCCCCGTTTCGATTTATTGGAATTGGATGCTTATGATTCGATGTCGGTGCAGTTTTCGCGGGGGTGTCCCTTTCAGTGCGAGTTCTGCGACATCATTGTTTTATACGGTCGCAAACCCCGAACTAAAACACCTGCTCAGTTGTTGGCTGAGTTGGATTACCTCTACACGTTGGGGTGGCGGCGTGGTGTGTTCATGGTGGATGACAACTTCATTGGCAACAAGCGCAATGTCAAGTTGTTGCTCAAGGAGTTGAAGGCTTGGCAGGTAGAACACGGGTATCCGTTCCGGTTTAATACGGAAGCTTCTATTGACCTCGCCCAAGACCCAGAATTGATGCAGTTAATGGTAGAGTGCTATTTTGATGCCGTGTTTCTGGGGATTGAGACACCGGATGAAGAGAGTTTGCAGCTAACGAAGAAGTTCCAGAATATGCGAAATCCCCTCAGTGAGGCTGTGGAGGCGATTACACGCGCTGGATTGCGACCGATGGCTGGATTTATTATTGGCTTTGATGGGGAGAAAACTGGGGCGGGTACACGAATTGTCCAGTTTGCCGAACAAACTGCAATCCCCACAACTACATTTGCCATGCTCCAAGCGCTACCGAATACCGCCCTGTGGCATCGCTTAGAAAAAGAAGGACGCCTGCGGAACAAAGATGGCAACATTAACCAGACAACGTTAATGAACTTTATCCCAACTCGCCCCCTGGAAGAGATTGCCATGGAATACGTAGAGGCATTTTGGGAATTGTATGATGCCGATCGCTTTTTAGACCGCACCTATCGCTGTTTCTTGATCCTGGGTGCGCCAAAGT
>JAIUYC010000556.1 GCA_020216575.1 Coleofasciculus sp. S288
AGCAGCCCTCCCCACATCATGGGTGCATGGATTTTAACCAACGTGCTAGTCGGATTGTAGCCGAGGGAACGAGCGGCATCATCGAGACTCGGTTTGATTTTGCTAAGACTTGCCTCAACTGTGTTGAAGGAAACAGCCAGAAAACGAACGAGATACGCAAACACCAACGCTGTAATTGTGCCACTCAGCAGCAACCCCGTTGATATGTCAAAGGTCGATCGCATCCAAGCATCGATCGCATTATCAAATCTCCCGATTGGGATAAGAATGCCAACCGCAATCACCGAACCTGGTACAGCATAACCCATCGAAGCAGTGCGTGTGGCAAAGCGCATCCCCATATTAGAGCGCAAGCGCAACCCACAAGCCATAATGAGTGCGATCGCTACTCCCAAGACAGCCGTAATCGTGGCGAGAATGAAACTGTTCCTAGTAAACCCCCAAAAGCGATCGTCAAACGCAACAGTGGCATTTTTAACAGCCATATCAAGTAACACTGCCGCAGGTAGCAAAAACCCCAAACCCAGTGGCAGCAAACAAGCAGCTATCGCACCGACAGCCCGTATACCCCGCAATCGATAACTCGGCAACTGGCGGTAACGGGCAGTCGATTGATAGTATCTAGCCCGACGGCGTGACCAACGCTCCAGCAAAATGAGCCAAAGAATGAACAATAACAGAAAAGCCGAAAGTTGAGCAGCGGCGGATCGTTCTCCTAAACCAAACCAAGTGCGGTAGATACCTGTAGTGAACGTATCAACCCCAAAATACTGTACCGTACCGAAGTCATTCAGCGTTTCCATTAAAGCAAGAGACACACCGGCAGCGATCGCAGGTCGTGCCAGGGGGAAAGCAACCGTAACAAAACTGCGCCACGGCCCACAACCGAGTGTCCGACTCGCTTCTAAGGTACACACCGACTGCTCTAAAAAAGCAACCCGTGCCAGCAGATACACGTAAGGATACAGCACTAACGTTAGCATGGCAATTGCACCCCAAAGCGATCGCACATTGGGAAACCAGTAGTCTCCATATCCCCAGCCAAACAGATTGCGCAACGCTGTTTGCACCGGTCCGGCAAAGTCCAAAAACTCGGTGTACGTGTAAGCCAGCACATAGGCAGGTGCAGCTAGAGGTAGCAGTAGCGCCCATTCAAATAAGCGACTGCCAGGGAAGCGACACATCGTTACCAGCCACGCCGTCGCCACACCAATCACCAAAACACCGCACCCGACACCAATCATTAGTAAGAATGAGTTGCTAATATATCTCCATAAGACGGTTTCTGCTAGATGCTTCCAAACCTCGCCAGAGTCCGTGAAGATATTGCCCAAGACAAATAGGATTGGCGTCGAGAGGAGAAACGCGATCGCCATTACCAAAACCGTCCAGCCGTTGAGACGAAAAGATTGAACCACCTGCTTGCGGACGGATGTCACAGGGGCAGTAGGTGCATATTGAGTCGATTTTTCCATCAAATTTAGCAATGCGCGACAGCTTGGTACAACAAATCATAAACCTACATCGCTCTTGCTAGATTTTCTCTCTTCGTCCTAACCGTTAAAAAAACCCTAGACCTGAATTTCCGTCTTGGCAACTTTATTGATGATGTCGTAAAGGCAGAAGGCTCCAGGGCAGAAGAGAGAACAAGGTGAGGGAGTATTTTCAGGGAACCCCATCTCCCCCATCTGGAGTATTTTTGCCAAGGGGTCTAGCCTCTTCTCTACTTGTACCAGTTGGTAGATTGTCTACACTTGAAGCTTGCAAACCTCACGACTTTAGCCAAACTGACCTTCAACGAACAGTCAGTTGAAAGAAGTTGCATAATGCAGTCTTTGAAGATTTTATAAAGATTCTACTGTTGAAGTATAGACAGTTGAGGTTAAAGAAATGCCTGTACTACTTGCACTGATTGCTTTCGGTATTTTTGGACTCGTTGCCGTTATTGCCGAAGGAGAACCCCGCACTGAAAAGAAAAAGCTCACCCACAAATCTAGACGCAGCAATCGTCGCGTGTAATTGCATAAAATTTTGTTTTTTCTCTGAAAAGTTCATAGAGGGGTCTACGAATTCATCTAACTTACACATCAAGTTAGACGCAGTGCAAACGCTAACGTAGACATTAACCCTCGATACTCAAGCTAAAAGACAAAGAACCCGAAGTGACCTATGTTTTCTGTACATTTTGATCCACTACACCCTGTGCGTCTCTGGCTCGATAGCATTGAGATTCATGACAGACGGCTAGCTCGGTTTATCTCTAAACTGATTCCAGCTCAATGTCCGTTTGAGCGCAAGATCGAAGTATTTGGTCGCCAAATTGCCCATATTCCACCTTTATGCAAGCTCAATCCTTTGTACGACCAATTCGTTGGCTTGCGCTTTCGCGCTCTGTGCTATTTGGTTGAGCAGTGTGGTGAGGATATTCAAGCCTACGCTTAAGAGGCTGAAAGTTCTTATGTTTACATTCAGCCCCATGTTTGCAACAGTATGTAATTTGCCTTAGCAGAGCAAGTACACTTGTCAGCTATTGTACGGATTGTCTTTCCTAGATTCGACCGATCTCTTCTGGTCTTAGTCGCAAATAAGTTTAAGTCAAAGCGTTCAATTCATCCGGCATGAGCAACTCACCTCAACAGCAGCACCTACCGCAATCATCATCAGAAAGCCAAGCTCTTGCCCAATTAATAGCTGTTCGACAGGAGCTTGAGCAAACTCGAAAAAGACTTCTCACACTCAGAACAGAAGTTGATGCTATTATCGGCTTTAATCAGCTTGACCAAAGCGAAAACTAGTCCAACCTGGTGTAGAGATGATGCTCAACTCTCGTCGCCAGAACGCTTACTCCTGTGCTTTTTCGTTTTCCGGTCTTGCAGTAGCAGCCGCGTTCTCAGGCGCTTCTTCAGCTCTTAATGCATCCGCTCCCTCCGTAAATTTTGTCACATCAAGTGTTGGGTCAGCCGCCTCAGCAAGCTGATCATTAGCATTTGTATTGGGTTTTACTGAATGACCTTTATGGCTAGCATGACCGCTACTCATAAACTTCTCCTCAATTCATCTCAATCGGTTATCAAAGCTTAGCTTCAGTGATTGCGAGAAATACCCTATCAAGAGGCTTAAATCTAAACCGTCTTAAGAGTGAAGCATATTTCTACCGAGGAAAGTTTGTGCGGGCGATCGCATCTTTAAAATTCTGCCTGCCGACAGAGGGCAATAGATAGTAAGCTAAGAGAAATTGGTAAAGATTTCCTTACTACCTCTTACGTTGGGGGAAAATAATGAAACTCAAGTTTAGGTCGCTGCTTGCGGGAGTTATCGCCACTGTTGTTATTGCTGCTACTCCCTGGGTGGCGGCAGCTCAAGAGCAACCTCCCCAAGCTGAACAGGATAGACCCCGTATCGTTCTGAGCGAACAACAACAACAGCAATTCGAGCAGCTTCAGGCAAATGCGATCGCTCAAATTCAAGGAGTCCTCGACGAAGAGCAGAAGGCTCAGTTTACAACTGGACTACAAAATGGTCAAGGGCTAGGCGCAGTTAGCGAGCTTTCCGAGCAACAGGTAACGCAAATTCAGACAATCCTTAATAATTTTAATACTCAAATCGGAGAACTATTGACTGACGAACAGAAGCAGCAAATTGAGGAGAGTGTACAAAACCAACAGTAGAACAGTGCGGTTTTAAGCATGGGTAGTAGGTGGTAGGTGGTAGAGTGTATTCCTCAAACCGAACGCCTAACACCTACCACTGGGTTTCGTAACACAGCCAGAAAAGTATTTGAGAGAGAATTTAGTTTCCGCCGCAACCCTGAGCTACAATGGGGTCTATTCAAGCAAGACATAGGTTTTTCTGTGGAGATGACAACAGTTCGCCTCCTAAACTATTGCCTGTATTGCTTGGCAGAAATGATGCGACTCTAAAACTATGGAACCCCTGGATTATCTCTATCTTGCCCTAGTAAAGGTTGCCCCAGCATCCAAGGATGGCACAGTGTCAGAAACCATTGGGGAAAGTTCAAGGCCTTTTGCTTGGCTCAAGCCGTCTCATCTTTCTACAACTGCTAATCTGCTTGCCGTAACGGTTGCTCTAGGCGTGCTGGGAATGGCACGTCAGGCATCAGCTTTGATTCAACACGGCGATCGCGGAACTGAGGTTACGGCTCTTCAGGAACGCTTAAAGGAACTGGGCTACTTTAAAGCAAATGCTACGGGCTACTACGGTGGAATAACGAAAGCGGCGGTCAGACAATTTCAGCAAGAGCGGGGATTGACGCCGGATGGTATTGTCGGTACACAAACTCAAGCGGCTCTAGAGGAGCAACAAGAAGAAGAGCAAGCAGAGGAGAGTTCTTCT
>JAIUYC010000557.1 GCA_020216575.1 Coleofasciculus sp. S288
ATATAGAAAAACCGACCTTTGCACTTCGGTCGGTTTGTATTACTGATTTTCCTATCTCAGACTAGGACATAAAAATGAGGAAACTGTGAGGTTGGTGCGTTCGCCTCACCATCTCTGACTCTTTGATCCAACTTAGACACAGCATAAGCACCATCCAATTGGCAGCCGCTCTTAAGCCGAACCCACCCTTCCCGTTGGAATTCATACAGACATAACGATAATTCTTACTCAGGAAAGTCAGGTATTACCCATTGGGGAGGTTCCATGAGTTTCTTGCGTCTCGCTTCCTCAGCAATCTCATGCATTTTCTCCAACGAAGTTTCCTGCATGAACTTTGACGCTTGTGTCACATAGTCTTTATTCGGGCATTTATCCCCCAAAATGCAACCATTAATACAGGCTTCAGCGCAGTTTACAGTAGCTTCCACAGTAATCTCCTCTACTTCTCACGACGAGCGGCGATTAGATTATTCAGGCTAATTTACACAGATGCCGCTGCTTACTTAAATTTTACTTTACAACTTTTAATACATCCCTCAGAATGTATCCTAAGCTTATCCAACGGAATCTCCAGCTAGACCAACTGTTACATTCAAAATCCCCAATCTAGGGCAATAAGCAGATAAATGAGAAGTTAACTGTCAATGACCTTTATCACATAACTTAACCAAATTCATCACAAGTCTCATTGCGGATCAATCACCCACCGCCGAATTGAAATTACGGATAGTAAAACTATCAGCAATAGATTAGTCATTCTGTTGCAATTTCAGGAGGGTACAATGCTTGAGAGACTACTGCTAGCGATGACAGTCACCTTAACGGTTTACTTATGTGTAGGTGGTAGGTCTTACCCAACCTCTGTATATCCGGTAGGACAGCTACCCACAACGCCAGAGCCAACGGTGAATCAGTGGCACTAGACATCAGTGATGACAACTAGTACAGAGTTATGGCAGTCTAATCAAGACTTGGCACGAGCCTGTCTCAAACACCCCTTCGTCCAAGGCATTGCCACCGGCATCCTCGACCGTGTTAAGTTTAGCTGCTATGTGGGTCAAGATGCTTTTTTTCTAGAAGCTTTCGCTCGTGCTTACAGCCTCGCAGCAGTCAAGGCTCCCGACTGGGAAGGATTTAATACGTTTCACGCGCTTGCTGGAGGCGTTCTTGAAGAACTGAAACTCCACGAAAGTTACGCCGCTCAATGGGGAGTAGACTTGCGAAACGTTGAACCCATTGTAGCAACGCGCCGCTACACGGATTTCTTGCAGGCAACGGCTTGGAGTAGTGACGTTAGTTTAATTGCAGTAGCAATGGCTCCCTGCATGCGCCTGTATGCGTTCTTGGGTCAGCAACTGGCTCTCAATGGAATTCCGGAACACCACTATGCTGACTGGATTCGTACCTATAGCACTTCAGAGTTTGAACAGTTAGCTCAGACGTTAGAGAGGTTAGTTGACCAGTACACCAATCTCACGGTAGCCGTAAAATCAACTTACCGCTATGCCATGTTATGTGAGCGAGACTTCTTTCAGGCAGCCTGGGAAACTGAGCCCTGAAGACATTTCAACGATAGTAGAAGTCAAACTCTTTCAACGCTTGTAGGCGCGACCGATTTAAACGATAGTGATAGCCGAGGCGGCGTTCCCAAATCTGCCAAAATGTTCTCGATTTCTTTTCATAAGACGCATCTAAGTGCTTGGTTGTTGCAGAGAGTTCGTGCCAGCGCTCCCCATTGACTGTCCATCCTACCTTAGCAGCCGCTAAACCGATCGCATTTCCAGAGCCAGCGTGAATGCCTTTCAGTTCTAAATAGTTTCCAATTTTTCCCCACAGATTTAAAAACTCTATCTCTTTACCTCCATCCCGAGCAACAATAAACAACGATTCTCCCACCCAAGGAACGCCTTCTAAGGAAATATTTAGCTTTTCGGCTACTGTTTCCAGGGCTTTTAACCGCTCTGGAGTATACCTTTTGACGTGTTCGATCAGGTTTTCGCTGCATGCCGTGAGTCCTGGCTTCCACGTCATATCGTTAGGAATTTTTTCGACAATTCGAGTATCGGCGTCAATAATAATGGCGGCACGAGCCTGGGTTAACGCTTTTTCAATTACAAACCGTTTGTCGTGGTAGCAATGCAGAATTCCCCGTTGGTATAAGCTGAACGTAGAAACATTAGAACAGCCTTCAAAATCCTTCGGGTCATCGGTTCCAACCACTAATAGCGTTCCTGGGGAATTGGTTTCTAAATCTTGGGCAACTCGTTTCGCTAGGGCGCGATACTTAGGGCGGAGTGCCAACGTGCAAAAACAAAAATCTTTTTCTTGCTGATTCATAGATTCAGTAAATTATTTTACCAATTTTTTAGCATAGATAAAGGTAAATTACACCAAATCCCTTCTGATAGCCCCCTTCTCCTTTCTAGTGGCAAGAGGGCAGAGGGCTTTTATGAAAGAAAGTAGAGACGTTCCAGCGGAACGTCTCTACAAGGTTATGCGAACTTAATTTAAAAGTAAGCTCTCACAACTGACGCTTAATTTTTTCTTTAATCTCCTGAAAAACACTTTTCTTTTTCTTATTTGTAGGTGGATCGGGGGGTATTGGTTCTGATGAATTCAGATAACGATAGTGTTTCCAAATATCCCAGTAGGGGCATCCTGGCTCCATGCGAATCCCTGCCCAGTGCAAATATTGCAACGGCTGGTTGACTGTCGTGTCAATCAAGCGGTTGCCCTGAGGCTGGAAATGTTTGCTACCTGCCCAATTTCCTGGTGCTTTCTCCGGACGACGAACGATGTTGAAGCGGCGAGGAATGCGCTTCAGGATCATGTAGTTAATAATGGGTTGATCGGACGTTTTTTGGGAGAAATCAAAGTATTCCGGATGGGAAGCGCATTCAGCAAAGGTTTCGTAAAGGTCTTCTTCAGAAATAAGATTTTTCTTGGATGCCCAAAACCCACCATTAAAGATATCTTGGATGTCGGATTCGCTAAAGACGCCGTCTTCTATGACTTTATTCGTAAAAACATTGGTTAAGCCTCCCAGGTGCTGATAATCGCAAGAAATAAAGTCATAATCAGAAAAATAATTTAAGTTGTCTATGATTTTCTCAAAAACAACAATATCCGTATCGATATACAAAAATTCCTCGAAAGGGCCAAACCAGCAGGCTTGTTTGCGAAACTGATTGGGGCGTGCAAAAAACTTCTCTCCAAAGGTTTGTTGTAAGCGCTTTGATAGGCGATCGATAAATTCTAAATCTTCATAAACTTTAACGCCATACGAATCACCCAGACGTTGAGCGATCGCATGATAGTTATCGTCATAGGGAATCAGGACAACTGGCGTCTCTGAATCATAAGCTCGAATGCTATTGAGGAGTGCGATCGCCTGCTCAGTAACCTTATCATTGGCAATAATATAAATCCCACGGCTCATGAAAAACTCCTCATTTTTTTAATCCAAGTTTGCGGAGAACTCGCGTTGTCAGCGCTGGTGGCGGATTGTAAGGTCTTGGCTTGGTGGTAAACTTGGGGCGCTTATCGGGTTCGTGGAGATATCGATAGTGTAAGAAAAGCTCCCGGTAGGGAAAGCCAATATTCTCACCCTCACAAACTTTGTTAAACGCTTTTGAGCTGATGCCAATGTAATGGATGTAAGTAAGGCGATTACCCTTGTCATAGAGAATATGGTTTTGTTGCTGAAAGTGAGGGGAGGTAACGCAACACCCCGTGCTTTTATCTGATGGCAACTGTAACGCAAAGTTGTATATTCCAAGATTAGGCTTCATCATCATGTAGTTGATGAGCGTCTGATCGGGTGCCATTGAATACAGAACTTCTGCATCCCCTTCTGCCAGCTTTGAGACGAGCCAATTTCTTCGTTCCTCGTCAAACAAATCTCTTTTAGACGCATAAAATCCAGAGCAGAATATTTCTGTTTTGAGCCTCTCCGGGGGAAATACCTCTGCTAACTTGGTTGAAGAAATATCGTAAACATGAGTCAGGTCAGTATGCTGAAAGTCATAAACGATACAGTCGTTTTCCTCTAGTTTTGCAAAAATAAACTCGACAGGAGCCATGAGTAGCGTATCGGCATCCATATAGAGGAAGCGATCAAACGGTCCATCAAAGGCACAGTAACGCCGATGCGTGCCGAACCGATGATAGGTTGCACTCCCTACCTGACTCCACCGTTGCTTGGCGGTAGGATGAGTATCCCAGGCACTGCGAGCAAACCCATCCCATTTCTGCATGGAATCAGTATCCTCGTAAAGTTGCACGTTGGGACGACGGGCAATTTCGGCGGCAATCTTTGCCGTGTCGTCGTTGTAGGGATA
>JAIUYC010000558.1 GCA_020216575.1 Coleofasciculus sp. S288
ATCCTTGGACGATTTAACTGCCGAAGTGCTAGCGGAGGACAGTTTACTCGATCATGTCCAAAGGCGCTGGCTTAGCGATATTGTCGCTCAAGCTTGGGAAAGCCTGCCATCGAGCGATATATCTCAATCATGCCGAAGCCCAGCCAAAAATTGCTGCTAGCACTGCCTCAGTGGGCGCGAGAGCATCTATTACCGCTGCTGTTAACAATTTGAGCCGCCGCCGCTCTATCGCTGGCAGCCTTAGCTCTGTGGGTATTTGCTGCGATTGCCAAGGAATGAAAATATCTCTCCGCGTCCCCGCGTCCCCGTGTCCCCGCGTCCCCGCGTCCCCGTGTCTCCATGTCCCCATGTCCCCGTGTCTATTTTCAGATTAGAGGGACAGGTTATAACGACGTGATATGGGAAGGCTAAACCAGGTGAGTGGGCAAATTGGTTAAACGTATTGTTTATTCCCCGATTTATGGCGGAAATTCTCCCTAGAGCGCTCTCTTTCCTTCTCATAGCGAGGTAAAGGAAACTTCTTTACAGAGCCTTTATATCTTTAAGAGTTTTACTAAACTATTGATTCCTAGCTTGATGACCTCTTTAATAGCAAATGATTCACTCGAATGATAGAGGTACTAAAGAGTTCCACTCGCTTAAACTGTAAACGTCAAATGCTAAAATAGCGTTTTCCTATGTTGTCCTGTCAGCATTCTCCCTTGCGTGTTCTTGTTGTTGATGACCATGAATTAACTCGCGTCAGCCTGAAGCTAGCCCTTGCAACCCAGAATAATATCGAGCTGGTTGGCCTGGCTAGCAATGGTCAAGAAGCGATTGAAATGGTTGAGCGTCATCAACCTGACGTAATTATCCTCGATCTACAGATGCCAGTGATGGATGGTCTGAGCGCCTCCAACCATATCAAAAGTATTGCTCCAAATACTCGAATCATTGCCTACTCTTCCGTAGACGACCCCCAGATTGAGGTAATGACCCAAATGGCTCGGATTGATGCCTTCTGCAAGAAAGATACGGCAACCAAGGATTTAATCAATCTAGTCAAGCAATGGGGTAAGCAAAAACACAACCGCTCAGAATGAAAGACAAACAGAAACAGAAGGTGCATCGAGCGATAACAAATCGCCGCTATGGTTTTATCGACCCACATAGCGGCGATTTGTATCAATACATCCGTATTAGTTAGCTAGCGGCTGTCTCTGGAAAGGTACGTTTAAACTCGTCGATTAGGTCATCTAGTTCTTCTAGAGCCTGATTGACATCAATCCTCAGCGTCCCCAAATCAGGTTGCTCCAACAGGCGTAGCAGAGATTCCCGGCGGCTTTCGATTAGCGCTATTCGTTCCCGAAGCGTTTGTGGATCTAGCATTAACGTCGTTTACCTAAACTCTTATATCGATACAGACTAAGACTAGCGCAAGAAGGGAGGACGTTTCCGATGTACGGGTTTGTTCTTCATAGCTTCGGAAATAAACCGCTTGAGTGCTTTCTCGCGGTTTTTCATGAATGCTGACCAGAAGCCAGGTTGGAACTCATCCATAGTTTTCGCCAAAGCCCAAACGTCTACCGCTAGGATGTTATATAGGGTTTCATCCTCACGCTTCAGCGAATTGAGCTGCTCTTGGATGAATCTAGTTTTCTGTGTAGTTTGTTGATCTTCTTGTTCAATCATTTTTTAAAGACCTGGCTGGTGATAGAGGACGGCAGACAAAGGTATCCTAACTTTATAGTGTCGGGGAAGTTTCTGCTGCGATTGCGATCGCTCCTTTCCGATGCGTGACAGCACTACCGAGTATCGGAAATCGATACACCCTACCAAAAAAGTTTCTGGACAATAGCCTTGACTGCTCGCCTTCGCATCTGATAACAAATGCGATGTCTGCGGCACAGGCTTCGGATAACACTCACTCCAGAAATTCCCCAAAGGCAAGGATAATAAATCTGAAGTGATTGCTTTTAGATAGCTTACATTAAGATGTTACGCCAAACTTCCCTAGGAACGTTAGGTTTGTTTATTGGTGGTCTTCTCACCCTCACGGGCTTTGTTGCTTACGCCACCGACAATGCTACGTTAAACCTCGTAGGATTCTTTTACGGAATTCCTGTCTTACTGGGAGGTTTAGCCCTCAAAGCTTCCGAATTAAAACCTATCGACCTGAGCGAACCCACCTCTGCCCCAGTCCTCAACCTCCGAGAAGTCCAAGCTACTCCCACCCAGAACCAAATTCGCAAAGACGTGATGCGATATCGCTACGGTCAAAAAGCTCACTTGGACAGTTCTCTTGAAAGTTTGGGTCTATCCCCTACGGATGAGGATAGACCCCTGCTAACGGGGTTGCGGGAAACTGAAGCGAATGGTGCTTATACGTTGGTTCTGGAATTTGACTCGCCGTTCATTTCCCTGGAAAAATGGCAACAAAAACGAGAGAAGATTGAAAAATTCTTTGGCCCGGGTATCCGAGTGGAGTTCACACAACCCGATGAAGACCGGATTGACGTGGCGCTGATTGCAACACAGCCAGAAGCGGTTCCCCAGTAGAGACGGGATATATCACGTCTTACTTTTCCAGGCGAACAACATACCACTGTAGATAATTTCCAGGCCCGACATCCAATTCGCAAGATGTTTCCATCAGATACTTGGCTTGCTCCTCTACGGAGGTAAATTTCTGTAAATCTCGCGGCAAGTCGTCTTGCCGCTGACTCAAAATAGCCTTCAGTTTTTCCACTAACTCGTCCGGTGTTAGGAGTTGTTCCGGTTGGTTGGGTTCCAGAACGACGTAAGCGTCTTCCTGAAACATAATAGAGTCTCGCATTTTCAAGTCCTGCCTCACGTTCCCTATCATCCAGTCTAGTGGTATCGAGTTCTTCTGATATTGATATGTTCCTTTCTCTCGAATACGAACCTGCTTTGGAATCCTTGGGATATGACTACTTTGATGAAGTGGCAGCAGCAGAATTTCCTCGCCATATCCTACGGTTTCGTAATGACCAACTACTACCTCTGTTGGGGCTAGATGCTGAAGAAGTCAAAGATGCTGATTTTATCGAAGCCTTTGGCAAATTTCAGGGCGTGCGACCTTTTCTGGCGTTGCGATACCACGGCTATCAGTTCGGCGAATATAACTCCAGGCTAGGGGATGGTAGGGGCTTTCTTTACGGGCAAGTTCGAGGTTGCGATCGCGAACTCTATGATTTTGGCACAAAGGGTTCCGGAACAACGCCCTACTCCAGAAGTGCGGATGGCAGACTAACGCTCAAAGGCGGCGTTAGGGAAGTGCTAGCAGCGGAAGCATTGCACAATCTGGGTGTTCGCACATCCCGGTGTCTGAGTTTGATTGAAACCGGCGAGGCGCTGTGGCGGGGTGATGAACCGTCTCCCACCCGTTCATCCGTCATGGTGCGTTTGAGTCGTTCTCACATCCGGTTCGGCACGTTTGAGCGGTTGCACTACTTTCGGCGTCCGGATTTAACTAAAAAGCTGTTAGATCACGTCATTGAGCAGTATTATCCCCAAATTACCCCCCTTAACAAGGGGGAGACAACCCAACACTACGTTCAGTTTTACGCTGAGTTGGTAGAACGGGTGGCTCAATTAGCGGCACAGTGGATGGCAGCCGGGTTTTGCCATGGTGTCCTGAACACGGATAATATGTCGATTACGGGTGAAAGTTTTGATTACGGGCCTTATGGGTTTATTCCAACGTATAATCCGCAATTTGTTGCCGCTTACTTTGACTATTACGGACGCTACAGTTACGGCAATCAACCCCTGGTTTGTCGGTTGAATTTGGAGCTGCTTCAGCAACCCTTAGCGGCTGTGATACCAGGGGCTGATATGGAGGCAGCACTGGCAAAGTTTGACAAGCATTATTACACGACTTATCGGCAACTGATGCTTAATAAGCTAGGATTTGAGCAATTGCCAGAACCGCAAGCGGATGAGTTGTTAGGGTTAACGCTGCGATTCCTGCAAGATAGTCAGGTTGGTTATCACGCTTTCTTTGCAGAATTAGCACAACAGTTTGACTCTAGCTGGCGAGACGATATCACTCAGGTGTTCCCTCAGTCCTCATTTTTGCAATCTGCCGAGCAGTCGTCAGGGTTGGAAAGCTGGCGAGAGTTATACAACCATAGTTTGCAAAGTTTGTCAATAGAAGACCTGGAAGCAATGAAGAGACGTTTGCAGGAGCAGAATCCGAAGACAGCTCTGCTGCGCCCTGTAATTGAGGAGATTTGGAATGCGATCGCACAGGACGATAATTGGATACCATTTTACGCGTTAGTGAAGCGGTTACAAGCCAAGGAGTGATACCATTTTGGATTTTGGATTTTGAAAC
>JAIUYC010000559.1 GCA_020216575.1 Coleofasciculus sp. S288
CTATCGCTACACCAAGTTGAGATGCTGCTCTTGGCTGACACTCGTCCCCTTGAAAAATTAAACAGCCACTCACTTGCAGAGTGTCCCGCAACTGATTGGCGATCGCATCGAGCACTTGATCAAGAACCAACGTTTCGCATGTTACCCTGGCAATTTGGTTAGCGATCGCTGCCTGGGCAGTTAAAAGATGAGGATTAAGTGTCCATTCTCCGGTGGATAAGTCCATAAGTAGATGGTCAGGTGACATAGCGATAAGTAGTAGCGGATTGAGAGCAGAGCTTTGTCTGTTAGCAGCGCCTGACAACCTATTTTTTCTCTAGATGAGTTTCAATAGCAGCAAGGAGTTCTGCTAGGGTAAAGGGTTTGGTAATATAAGCGTTGGCTCCCAATTCCAAACCTTTAGTGAAATCGGTTTTAGCTGCTTTGGCAGTCAGAAACATGAAAGGAATTGCTGCCGTTGCTGCTTGGGAGCGTAACGCCGTCAAAACACCATAGCCATCCAGCTCCGGCATCCGGACATCACATAAAATCAGATCGGGTGGCTCCTTTTGCGCCAGTTCGAGTCCAATGCGACCATTTTCCGCTGCCATCGCCTCGAATCCCTCAGCGTCAAGCAGTTCTAGAATGTTTTCGCGGACGGTTTCCTCATCTTCAATTACTAAAATCTTCGTCATTGGTTTTCTCCCCTGGAAATTGATGGTGCTTGTTTCCGCCCAAGTGTCAACCTTCGTCATTGATTTTCTCCCCTGGAAATTGATGGTGTTTGCTTCGCGAAAGTGCCAACCGCAGTGTTACAAGAGCTTCACGCTTTACAGCAATCGTAAATGATCAGTTCTTCACCTGTCCCTTGTTGGCGGTAACGTTTTAGGGTAAGGTTTTAGCAATTTAGAAGACGATCCAATAAATTGTTGCACGGTCTCTTTTTACTAGTCCTCGTGGAAATTACGGGGATACAAGCTTTTCTCTTTAGCTTGTCCCCGTAGTTTTACGCTTGAATTATCAGCTAGAGCGATCACTGATCGCTGTTCATCCCAAATCCCTGTTGATAAGCCCCTGTTGCCAATGAGTCAGTAATGAACCGAAAACACTGACCACAGACAGACTCCAAGCGCTCTTACGCTCACTCTCCGACTCAGCACTGCGGACTTATTATCACTGGTAAATACTCGTGTAGAATTTACTGCCCACCTCTCCGTGCCTCCGTAAATCTACGGTAAAGGTTATATAGCGGTTCTCACCTGATTAGAGTACGGGCGGGTTTATGCGATTGAGCCGTGGGAAGCAGATATCTCGGTGAAACCCGCCCCTACAAATCGTGAATCTAGATGTATCACAGAAGGGCCGAGAAACGCTATATCAATTCGCTAAATGTCTGCTCCCCCTGCTCCCCCTGCTCCCCCTGCCCTCCATCTGTAGCTTGCCTTAAAGCCAAATGATACTAGAGCCTTGCCGCACAAATGGCAGCACCGATGAGTCCAACCTGTGGGTTCAAGATAACATGTACTGGCACTTTATCAAGTAAAGAACTTACCCGACCTTTTTGACCAAAGGCTCGCAGGAAGCTCCCTTCTTTAATTAGGAGTAAAATCTTGGCAGCAATGCCTCCAGCAATGTAAAGCCCCCCATACGGCAGGAGTTTGAGAGCGAGATTACCTGCCTCAGCTCCGTAAGCTTCTACAAACATTTGTAACGTTTGTTCGCTGAGGCGATCGCGTTTTTCTAATGCCGCTTGGGCAATCACTGCCGCTGGATCAACGGTTTTCTCACGGCGTCCTGTTTCCTGTTCCCACGTCCTGATCACCTGCTCCACTTCAGGGGATTCGGGAGCAAACTGCCGATCTCTGAGAAACTGGTAAATGGCAACTATCCCCTGACCTGAAACAACCCGTTCGGCGGAAATGCGCTGGATATCATACTTTTCTCGCAAGTATTGCAGCATTTGAAATTCTAGCCCAGTACGAGGAGCAAAATCGGCGTGTCCTCCTTCTGAAGGAAAAACTTTATAATTCCCTGCGTGCGGAATAAGAAAGCCCTCTCCCAAACCTGTTCCTGCGCCAATGATAGCAATGGGGGCATCAGGTTCGGGGGTTGCTGCTTGTAGGGTGTAGAGGTCGTTCGGTTCCAAACCGAGGATGCTGTAACCAACAGCAGCAAAATCGTTGATCAAAGTGATTTTGGGAATTTCGAGTTCTTTCTCTAAGCGTCTGGCGTCTAAGAACCAATCCAGATTGGTCAATACAGAGGTATCGTTAACAACCGGACCTGCGATCGCAAAACATCCTTTCTGGGGCGTGACTGCTGTATCCAGTTTTTGCTCTGCTGCTGTCAAGAACCCTTGCACGATTGGCACTAAGTCGGGAAAGTCGCGACTGGAATAAAGAGACTCGTAGAGCGTGTGCCAGGCTGGTTCAGCCGTTTGCTCCACTAGTCGCAAAATGGTTTTAGTGCCGCCGATATCTCCTGCCAGTAGTAATGTCATGCCTGTTGGTTCGCTTTTAGCTAGTAGCTGAAGGTTCTTCCAAAACTAATACCCCACTTTTAACCAAGCAAGCAGGGCAAAAATATTAAATCAGTGACCAGTGAACAGTGACCAGTTATCAGGTACATTCCGGGAGATGCGAGAAATGAGCGTGTTACCTACCATCTTTGATGGGAGCCGTTACTACTCAGGGATTAACTGATAACTGATAACTGAAAGGTGATTGTTAGAGGTTGACTGGGTTCTATAGCGGTTCTCAAATGATTGGAGTACAGCCCTCTATCTTCTAACTTAGAGTCCGGACGGGTTTATCGAATCGATGGGTAGGAAAGCAGATGCCTTGGTCAATGAGTCCCTACGACTCCTGACTCCTGAACCTAGGTGTATTCTATTTAAGTGAGAATCGCTACATAACATTAAACCTTTAATGAAAGCGGATGACCTCCTCTGTTTGACTGAGGTGAGAGGTATCTCCGTTGAGTTCCATTATCCATTCCTGTTCTTGGCGCACTAGTTTCACCAAGCAGCACAAGGAAGCGTTAATTTCGGGCGTACCACCCACTAACCCCTGCGTCGTGCCAACTACTGAAGCTCCATGACCCACAAATAGCAAGTCTTCGGAGAATTCCGCCGTCAGGCGTCGTGCGGTGTGAGCGGCACGTTCAAGTACCTCGATGCTGGTTTCCGGATATCGAGCGATAACACGGGATGTATAGTTAGCGTCAATTCGGGGAAAGCGCTCTTGCAAGACTTCAAAGGATAATCGTTCTGGATCTGCTCTCATCCACTCCGGATTCAGCCATTCACTCAGCCCAGACTCGATCTTAATGGGCAAATCGAGGGCGTCCGCTATAAAGCTGGCTGTTTGTACGGTTCGCAAAAAGGGTGAAGCAAAAATATGTGCAATTCCTTCGCCTACCAGGCGTTGTCCCAGTTGCTTAGCCTGCACGATTCCATCTTCAGAGAGCGGCGGGTCATAAGGTCGTTCCGCCGTGTTAAACCATTCGGGGTTAACAAAATCGAGACGGTTTCCGTGTCTTGCAATCCAGATGGTTTGAGCCATGAATTTCGGTAGTTAGTTTCACTGGGACTAGAGACTTTCGTTTCTAGCTCAGCTTCTAGAGTATCCTGGCAGAAATAAGAAAGTTTTCAGCTTTCCCCTCTCCTCCGATTCTCGTACTGCGGTGCTATCGTCTCTGGAATCCGGTCAAAAACCTTTGGCGTTCCGCTAGGACTCTAGCTCTTGAAACAAGCGATCGCTTCGTAAAAGCTTCTCATTTTGTTTCCCAGGATGCAATTGTTCCTTCATTCCCTGGGTACTCTCATAACTAGCTGAGGACTGGGGGAGACGGTACCGATTTCCTGTCTAAGTTGACTCGTCCCTCTCTCATAAATGTTACAATCTGTTAAAGACTACCGCCTGACTCGAAAAGTTTTATGACAATGAAAGTTCGACCGATTGGGACGAGTGCGGCATCAACGCCATTAAGTTGCTGGATTATATGGATGGGGGCTAGTTGCAGTCCCTCTAAAGTCTCCTACCAAGTCTTTGCAGTTTGCGAAACATAACTTAAGACTTTTCTCATAGAGAAAAAATTACAAAATCCTCCGGGAAACCGGGACTGAAAGCTAGCATGTTTGCCTTGACACCATTCGTACAGAATCGAGCGCTATGAAAACTGCTCAGACCTCTACAGACTTAGTCCGTACTTATCTACGAGAAATTGGCCGCGTGCCACTGCTGACTCACGAGCAGGAAATTCTGTTTGGGAAACAGGTACAGCGGTTAACTGCCCTATACCAAGAGAAAGAGTCCTTGTGGGAAAAGATGGGTCGCCAACCAACCTTCTCAGAATGGG
>JAIUYC010000560.1 GCA_020216575.1 Coleofasciculus sp. S288
GAATCGCCGTCGCTACTGTTTCCGGATGAGCGACCATTTTGCCCATGACGAGGGGAGATGCTCCTTCTGCCTGAAACCCCATCATCCGGGGCAGGCGATCGCACTTTCCAAGCTGATGGTATTGACAAAATCCCATCCAGTATGCGGTAATATTTCCCGCGTTGCCTACGGGTATGCAAAGCCAATCAGGAGCATCGCCCAAGTTGTCTACAATCTCAAACGCTGCCGTCTTCTGACCTTCTAACCGATAAGGATTTACCGAGTTGACCAGGGTAACGGGATAGCTTGACGCCATTTCTCGAACAATTTCTAGCGCTCGGTCAAAATTCCCCTTAATCGCCAAGACTTCTGCCCCATACAGCAATGCCTGCGCCAACTTACCCAGCGCCACATAGCCATCCGGAATCAGGACAAAGGCTCGCATTCCCCCGCGACGGGCATAGGCTGCTGCTGCTGCCGAGGTATTGCCCGTACTGGCGCAAATTACGGCTTTGGCTCCCGCTTCTTTTGCCTTGGAAATCGCCATCGTCATCCCCCGGTCTTTAAAGCTGCCCGTGGGGTTAAGACCGTCATATTTGGCGAACACTCGCACTCCTCTACCAATCACTCGCGCGATCGCTGGGACGGGAATGAGAGGAGTATTCCCCTCGAGGAGCGTTACTACTGGGGTCGAGTCAGTGATCGGCAAATAAGGGCGATAAGCCTCAATTAGACCCGGCCAATTGAGACGCTTGGGAACACTATCTTCAAAGGCAGGAGAATTAGCAGCAGACAGACTTGAAGCCACAATTGGGTTATTGGTTATTAGTTTTTGGTTTTTGGTTGACAGGTTGTGGGTTAGTCGGTTGCCGATTAGCCGGTTGGAAGAGTGACAGGTTCGCAATGGTTTCCACGTTTAAACCGTCTCACCTTCCAACGTTTAAACCTTCAACGTTCTTACAACTAACCACTACCAACAATCAACCTTAGTTTAACGTGACCGATTCGGTGTCACAGAGGTTTGAGGTTTTTCAAACCTTGGGTTTGCGGAGGTCTGAGGTTTTTCAGTCCGAGAACCTTGGCGTTTTTCAGGTCGAGAACTCTGGGACTTGTCGAACCGACGCTTGATTTTAGGCCGTTCCACAGGCTCGTCCATAGGAGGCTCAAAATCAGGAGCCGTCCAAGCGGGTTGAGTTTGGTCATAGACCATTTGCAGGGCGGCGGCGGCAATTGCCAGGGGTTCGTATTCCTCGCTCAAATCGCGCACTATGGGCAGGAAGGACGCCATGCGTTCACCTGCAAGTGCTTCGCGCAATTTGTTTTGCAGTTTCTCCAGACGCCGTGCTTCAATTTGCGATCGCGTCGGAATCCGGGAGATTTCCAGCGTTTGCCGGACTTTTCGCTCGATCAGGTACAGCTTGCGCCGTTCAAACGATTGGATCAAGGTAATCGCCGTTCCCGTCTTGCCAGCGCGACCGGTACGACCAATGCGGTGAATGTAGCTTTCCACCTGATCCGGCAGGTCGTAATTAATCACATGCGTCAGGTGATCCACATCCAAACCCCGCGCTGCGATATCGGTTGCCACAACCCAGCGCACTTGACCTGCCCGGAACCGGGACAACAAGCGCTCGCGTTGGGACTGGCTGAGGTCGCCGTGGTATTCATCAACACTGTGACCCGCCGCTTGCAATTGGCTGGTCAGTTCTGCCGCTGACTTGCGCGTCCGCACGTAAATCAACGCGGATTCTGGGTCTTCTAATTCCAAAATCGGTTGTAGGGTTTTTGCCTTCGTCCAGCCGCGAGGTACGACGTAAACCCGTTGATCGATCCGGTTTGGTGTTGCTTTGGGTTGCTCAACCGTAACGGTGACTGGCGATTTCAGGAACTTATTGACTAAATCCCGGATGGCTGGCGGCATGGTTGCAGAGAAACAAGCCGTCTGACGCTCAACGGGTGCTTTGTCGAGGATTTTCTGGACATCATCGATAAAGCCCATGCTCAGCATTTCATCGGCTTCATCCAGCACTACCCAACGGATGCTTCCGAGTTTGAGGTCACCTCGATCGAGCAAATCAATCACTCGTCCAGGCGTTCCCACCACAATCTGGACGCCTCGTTTTAGCTCGCGAATTTGGCGCTCCATGGATTGACCGCCGTAAACGGTTAGGACGCCTAATCGGCGGTTGTCACTGAAGTCACGAATGGCATCAGCGACTTGCTGTGCCAACTCCCGCGTCGGGGTTAAAATCAAAGCTTGCAGAACTCTGTTGTCCGTGTCAATCTGCTCAACTATTGGCAGCGAGAAGGCTGCTGTTTTACCGGTACCGGTTTGAGATTGACCGACTACATCGCGTCCGGCGAGCAGTTCGGGAATGGCTTGGGTTTGAATAGTCGTAGGTGCCGTGAAGCCTAACTTTTCGAGATGATGGACAGCAGCTTCAGATAGGCCCAGGCTTTGAAAGGAAAGGGTCATAATTTGTCGTTCGTTGTTAGTTTTCAATTTTCAGTTGTCAGTTGTTAGAGAGACGGTTGAAGGGCAGAAGGTTGAAGGGTTAAACAGGGCTGATGTCCTGTCACCTACAACTCAATACCTTACAACCTGCTAACCTATTACCCTTCAGGGGTTAGAGACTACAAAACCATACAGATCGTAGATATCGGCATCAGTAATTTCCACTTGCACAATTGTTCCTAAGGGGGCATCACCTTGAACATAGACCAAGCCATCGATTTCGGGGGCAAACCGGGCTGAGCGACCAATCAGTTTACCCGTTTCGGGATGCTCTTGCTCAATCAGGACATCAACTACCTTGCCCACTTCATCTTGATTTTTTTTCAAAGAGATGGGCTGTTGAACTTCCATCAGGGCATCCCGACGGGCGTCCATTACGTCTTGGGGCAGTTGGTTCGGCAAGGTGTAGGCGGGTGTTCCCTCTTCCGACGAAAAGGTGAAAACGCCTACATGGTCAAATTCATGGCGCTTAACAAATTGCAGTAGGTGTTCAATGTGTTCCTCCGTCTCGCCAGGGAACCCGACGATGAAGGTTGTTCGCAACACCGCATCCGGTAAGGCTGTTTTAATGCGCTCGATAATGGCGTCATTCACTTGTCCCTGCCAGGGTCGATTCATGGCCCGCAGGACTTCTGGATGGGAGTGCTGTAGGGGCAAATCCAAGTAAGGAAGAACATTCGGTGTTTCCTGAATCGCTTGAATAACTGCTGGGGTTAAACCGGTGGGATAGGCATAGTGCATCCGAATCCAAGGGATATCGACTTTGCCTAATGCCCGCAAAAGTTCCGCTAATTTTGGTTCGCCATAAAGGTCTAAACCATAGTTAGTGGTGATTTGGGAAATTAAAATCAATTCCTGGACGCCTTCCGACGCCAGCTGTTCGGCTTCTGCAACGATGGATTCAATCGTGCGCGATCGCTGATTCCCTCGCAGATGAGGAATAATGCAGAACGAACAGCGGTAATTGCACCCTTCCGCTACCCGCAAGTAAGCAACGCCTTCTGTGGTTGTCCGGTAGCGCGGTACTGTTTCGTCGGCAATATAAGTGGGTTCTGCTGAAACCTGCTTGACGCGCTCTCCGGTCTCTACTCGTTGAATTACATCAACAATTCTGTTATAATCGCCTGTCCCAACCAGCGCTACAGCTTCGGGGAGCTCATCCAAGAGTTCCTGTTGGAAGTGTTGCGCCATACAGCCGGTGATGACTATTTTTTTATCGGCTTCCGCTAGTTCTACCAGCGTGCGGACAGATTCTTTCCGAGCTTCTTCAATAAAACTACAGGTGTTTACAATGACGTAGTCGGCTAGTTCTTCATTACTATCAACTTGGTAGCCTGCTTGCACCAGCAAGCCCAGCATGTGTTCAGTGTCTATTCGATTTTTTTCGCAGCCTAAGTGAGAAATGGCGACAGTTGGCTTTTTGCCCATGCGGTTATCAATGTACGACTCAATCGAGTGGGGAAGTATCTTTTGGTGCGATCGCTTGAGATCACCCAGGTTTGGGTCCACCCACACTCTACATAGTCCGGATGTTCCTTTATCTTTTCATAAACCCCGTTCCTTATTGTAGATAAAATTTTATTGAGATATCCAGCAGCGTCGGGCTATTTATGCCAAGACTGACCCGATCCTTACGGGAAACCGCCATGGGAAAGGGAGAAATTAGCTGGTGTTTTCCGAGGAAATACGTCACTAACCCACCCTTTAGGGTCGTGGGCTGGGAAGATAACCCCACTCTTGCAGCGAGGATTCCTTCTCAAGTCCAATAAGTGACCAGCCTCTTTTGTAAGGCGTTTTTCCTCCTACCCCTACCAGGGGTGAGATTGCAAGCTGCTCGTCATTT
>JAIUYC010000561.1 GCA_020216575.1 Coleofasciculus sp. S288
GAGGGCTCCAGGGCAGAAGGAATAAGGATTTTCATCCATTCGTTGTGAGCTTTTGCTCATGGTGTCTAACTACTTATCTCCTTCCCACGGCTCAATCCAATAAACCCGCCCGTACTCCAATCATGTGAGAACCGCTATAGATGCACATCAGTTTATCCCTCCAATCTCAATTACAACCTACTACCTACCACCTTTCGAGCATCCAAGACCCGATAACTGAGACTCAGATTGATTAAAATATTCCATCACTAGCGACTGCACTGAGAAATGTGCAGCTTTTTTTTCAATCAGCGCTCTTTCTTCCAACGATTCCAGAGCCTCCAGCAACTTTTGAGGAGGTATCGGAGGCAATATCTTCTCTCGCAGCTCTGAAAATGAAACTGGCTGACGATTGATCGCCAGCCAGTTAATAATCTTCTTTTCTGTCTCTGATAACGTTTCAAAATCTTGGTCTAACAAATGGTGAATCTCGCCGAAAACAGTTGTATTGTGTTTTAAGAATTCAGCTATCTTTCCATCAAATAACTTTTGAATTGTTTTTGCGACGAGAGTTAATGCCAGAGGATTGCCTGAATAGTATTCTGTCAAACGGTTCCACTCAGCCGTTTCCCCCCAGAAGGAACCCTTAGTTTTAAAGATTTCTCGAACGTCCTCGACCTGCAATCCCTTGAGCTTCATGACTCGAACGGGTAATGTTTCTCCTTCCAAAAGCCCGACTTCTTTGGGTCTTTTGCGACTCGTCAGCACCAAACAGCTTTGATGGCGTGCTTCTCCCACCCGTTTAAGGAGTTCGCGATACCCCTTGTCGCCTTCACGGGATTCCCCGCAATGGTTGCACAACGCCTCTTGTAGGGAGTGTCGTTGCAGAAGTGTCTCGGCATTATCTAATACCAGCAAACAGCGAGATGTTTGTAAATAACGAATTAGTTGCGAGACTCTCCCATGTACAGTTTTGGCTAACTCGATTTCCCGCTCGTTTGACACAAATCCAATTAACTCTGCCAAGAGTTCTTGCACTGATGGAGCATTTTTGAGCGATCGCCAAATTACAACGTCGAATCGCTCTTGGATTTGCTCTGCC
Source organism: Coleofasciculus sp. S288 (assembly GCA_020216575.1). Classification (GTDB taxonomy): domain Bacteria; phylum Cyanobacteriota; class Cyanobacteriia; order Cyanobacteriales; family Coleofasciculaceae; genus JAIUYC01. Next base: position 1,082 of record JAIUYC010000561.1, read on the forward strand.
AGCTTCACCGACAGATAGGTTTTCCCTATCCCTCCCATGCCTAAGAGCGTCACCAGGCGACAGCGCTCCTCTAGTATCCAGTGCTTCAGCGTTGCCAATTCTTCTTGGCGCCCGTAGAACACAGAGACATCCGGTGCTTCCCCCCAATCGTGTCGTGCCGTTAGTGTACCACCTCGTTTTTCAATCGCTTCTAATTCAGAATCGAATTGGGCATAATCGCTGGGTTCCAGCACTAAGTTAAAAGCCCTAAAGCAGCGACTTAACGTTCGCCTATCCACTCCAGAAACGCTAGTATAGACCTTTGTCAGCGTATCTGGATCTAAGCCAGTGCGATCTCTCAAAGTTTGCAGGGTGTAACGATTGCCGGAGTTTTCGCAATTCTCCGTTTCAGATTGTGCCGCTAGAAGTTTCTGCATTCCTTGCTCTGTAAGGATTACACCACGCTTGCGTTTAGGTTTTGGTTGATGCATCTAGGAAGAAGAAGTAACTGAGTTTCAATCAATTCACTAGCGTTACAGTCGGATAAGGAGTCTGGGGTATAAACACAAAAGACTTGTCCCAGTCCCTAAACTTCGTACAAGACTGAGATGCACTCTCACTCTGGATTTTGACTTGCGCAATTGGGTTACCTACACCTGATCGGTAATCCTTAAAACTTCCTGTTTGAACTGCCTATAGAGTCTGAGCGCAAGCTTCGAGGACGGTGGATTGGATTCCAAACCAGATTAGCACGAAATACCACAACCATCCCCCTTATTACGAAAATAAGGATTTTCGCATTCCGAAGATAAGGAACTTTTCGGGATTTAAAAAGAATCTACTCTTGCTAGTGGCTCCATGTTCCAGTGACGGAACGCTCATCAGTGATTGGTTTGAGAACATTGAGCGCAGCAATCCTTACATTTCCTCTCAACCTCCTAAACTTCGGTTGTTGAGTCCTAATGAGCAGTGCAAACTAAACAAAGTGCCTTAAAGCGATGATGGGTAGACAGAAGAAACTAATGCACAAGTTAGTCCCTTAAAACATATCAAAAAGCACAAAATTTCGTTCCAAAGATTTGTGTCGAGTACCTAATGAACTGGGAGTTAACCCTCTTCTACAGCTTAGCGAAGGGGCAAATGGTTTGTGGGTAAAAAAAAACGCAATTGCCTATTGCCTCAGGGAGTATCTACGTTGACTAAGTTGAAGTCCAACTAACTGAGGGATATAAACACATGCTTTCTACTATTCAAAGCAAAGCTCATAAGGTTTTGCATGTACTGGAACACCAAGTAGAACGGGTTAGAAACAGTGGCAATTTACCTGAACTTTCGCTAACGGATCGTTTGATTGTTGATGCTCTTAGATCCGAAGGAGCCTTTGTTACCTCCCTAGATGCATTATCCATTCCCTCTACACCCAACCTTCTCAATGCCACCGAACGCCTCATCCCCAACATGCCGCCAGCTACACCGGCAGATCTTGTTGCTCGCCCCGGTTACACAAAAATAGCGGCGGAGTACCCAGAAATTTTTCTTTGGGGACTAGAAGACCGATTGCTCAATATTGTTGAGCATTATATTGGTCTTCCACCTGCCTGTATTGGTGCTGATCTTCGGAAAGAAATAGCGAATGAAAATCGACATAAAGGGTCGAGGTTATGGCATAAGGATTCAGAGGATTATCGTCAGGTTAAAATCATCGTTTACTTGAATGATGTCTCTGAAGACGTATTTGCCTTTGAATACATTCCCAAGCGTTTAACCCCCAACAATCCCTTTAAGCCTGTCTACACGGATGAAGAGATGGCAAAGACAGTCCCCCCCTCGGAGTGGAAGCTATGTCTTGGACTTTCTGGTACAGTCGTTTTTGCTGACCCCAGCCAAATTTACCATCATGGCAAAACACCTGGAAGCAGAGGAAAAGACCGATTTGCCCTATTCTACAGTTATACGTCCAGGCGACCCAGACGACTCGAATTTTGCAAAACGCAATTTTCTAAGGAAGGGTTGCTCATCCTGGAAAACAGGCTTTCCCAACGTCAACGAGATACAGCACTCTGGTATCTGTAAAAGATTTTGTTTGAGTAGCAATCAGAGAAACTGAAAAATGGGCTGAGAGGAGGAGCGATCGCTCCTCCTTTGCTTTGGCGGGTTCGACGAAAGAGTTGAACGTCCCTTTATCCCCCCTCCACGTTTATTAGGGATAGACTGCATCTCAAAAGTTTAAAGCGCTAATATAACAAGCAAATCTCAATCCAAAATCGTTATGGCAGTACGACCGAAACGCATCTTCGCCCAGACGATAAAAGAACTCACACAACTGGGGCGCGATCGCTTGACGTTAACAATGGCTCTGGGGTTGCCTTTGATATTGCTGCTGCTGTTTGGCTTTGCGGTGTCCCTGGAGGTTAACAAAATTAACCTTGCCGTTCGGGACTTAGACCTCTCATCAGCTAGCCGCGAGTATGTTGCTACGTTTAAGCGTACCAATAAGTTCAATATTGTTGCTCAAGGGCCAGCCATTGATGTGCCGCAACTGTTGGATCGAGGTACAGTCTCGGCAGGTTTGATTATCCCTCCAGACTTTTCGCGAGATTTGTTGCGAACCGGGCGTGAAGCCGATGTACAAGTCTTGATTGATGGTACTGATGCTAACACGGCTACTATTGTCCGAGGTTATGCGAAGGCGATTACTAATGCGTTTGTGGAAAATCAGCGAGGTAGTAATACTAATCCTCTCACCGTAAATGTCGAGTCTCGGCTATGGTATAATCCCGGTTTAAAAACATTAAAGTATATTGGTCCAGGAGCGATCGCGATTACGGTCACGCTATTTCCCCCGCTTCTCGCTGCCTTGGCAACGGCAAGAGAACACGAACAGGGGACTATCCTCCAAGTTTATGCCTCTAGCCTAACAGGCACAGAATACCTGCTGGGTAAGGCGGGAGCCTTTTGGCTGGTAGGCATGGCGGAGTTGTTGTTAGTCAATCTGGAAGCCTGGCTGTTTCTGGGTTTGCGGTTCGCTGGTGACCCTACACCTGTAATCCTGGGTTCAGGACTTTACATTGCTTGTGGTGTGTTTTGGGGTATTTTTGTTGGCAGCAATACCAAAGTCCAAAGTGCTGCGATCCAAGCCGTTGCCTTCACTGCCTTTTTGTTATCGCTCCAATTATCCGGCTTCATTTATCCAGTCGCGAATATCCCGCCCGCAATTCGTTGGATTTCCAGCCTGATTCCAGCTCGGTACTACATCGAGTTAACTCGCGATGCCTA
>JAIUYC010000562.1 GCA_020216575.1 Coleofasciculus sp. S288
GGATTCAAAAATTTCCACTTCATGTCCGGCATCGACTAAATCAACTGCCGTCGCCATTCCAGCTAGTGCCACCCCAACAATTGCAACGCGCATTCAGCCATTCCTGTTCAGTTTCTTTACTTATCTTAAAAGAAGATTCGAGCAGAAATGGGTTTTGGCGGGAAAGAAAACCCCCATGCACCCTGAGAGGGGGGAGCAATCTAAAATCTAATCCAAGATGTTTTTTCTATGCCAATCCGAAGTTAGCGCCTCTTCAAGTTGCTTCCCCTCTGTAAAAAGGTAGGGTTTAGTGTAAAGAGGCAGTGTATAGATGAATACAGAGCGTGATCAGAGAATTCCGTGTGTAACTCACAATAACGGCAGCTACTATTCCCCATCCGACATCACCTAAAATCTGTTTTCGCTTAAACCACCATTGGCTTAGGTTTACGCCAACCCATTGAGTAAACCCTAAATAGACTAAACTAACAGGCAAAATTGAGTACAAAAATTATCGCTCTCCCGTACTTGTGGTGGAAAAGGTGGGTGCAGTCGTTAATGAAATTTTCAGACAAAGTGAGTTAAGTTCGGTCTATCCAGCGCTTGGCACGATCTTTAAGATTTTCCTTGGTGTGTTCAGCATTGGCTTGTGCTTGTTTCATTTGACCTTCTGCCTTCAATCTCTGGTTGCCTGTCAGTGCGCCAACCGCTTCCTCTAACCTTCCTTCCAGATTTTTGACCATTGCCTGGATTCGATTTCCAACACTCATCTTGCTCTCCTTTACAGATTAAGGTTGGCTTTGAGTTCTTACTCAAAGGTCTAAGCAGTAAACCTATGCTCATAATATCTGTTTATCAGAGTTTTTCCATCTTCCTTCGGGATAGACATTAGCTCTCCCAAACACTAACAGGACTTACGCACAGACGCTAGATAGTGTAGATACTGTCTTGAGTGTCAAGGGTGAGGGCAAACCGGAAGAGTGTTCGTCAACGAGTCAAGCAATTATTAATAAGTAGCCGTCATGAACTGCATACACCAGAACCCATGAAAATTCTTACTCCTTCTGCCTTTTGCCGTCTGCCGTCTGCCGTCTGCCCTCTGCCTTATTTTCAAGTCAGATGAACAAAATTAAACGGAAGGTGGGCATTGCCCACTAAAATCCTGTAGTTCAAGCCTGGAGAGAATAATGGGCAATGCCCACCCTACAACTAGGCTGTGTTTATTTATGTCGCTCTACTTAGCAGTAAGTGAGCGTGAGCAAACTTAAAACTATTTCATATAAAAGAAGCCCAGAAGGCAACGTTGAGGACGTTGGGGGCAGTAGAGGTTAACGAGGAGTTTGTCGCTGCCCTTCATCTAATAGGGTAAGTAACAAAAATGTCTTTCTGTATCCTCACTTCCGCAGGAGCAGCCGGATCGTAGGGCTGCTGAATTACATTAAAGGGAAAGAAAGAAAGTTCTGGTTTAGAATCACATGAGGACGACGAGGCAGACGAGAACGGGAAAAAGCCAGACAAGGGAGACTCTGCTACCGACGGAACAGCTCTAATTTCAACTTGTAATGCCTCCGCCAGAGCTCTTGCCCGATTTTGAGCATCTTTAACGGCGGCGATGTAAGCCTCTCGTTCTAGAGCCTGACAGTCATTAACGGTATACTCTACCTTGACGCTCTGCACTGAAAACGTGTCACTGACACTAGCCGCATCGCTGGCTGTTGTTACAATTTGCTGCACTCGCGATCGCGTCGGTTGAGCAAGCGTCACAACCATTTGAATCGTGTCTCCACTCCCTGGAAGGGGGAACGGGAAAGGAAAGGACGGTGAGCTACTTGGAGTACCAGTCACTTCAATCGCATCGGCTGACACTCCGTTGGCAACTAGTGCATTCACGATAGGCTGTACGCTTGCCTCGGTTAGGGGGACGGGTTGCGGGGGAGGGCTTCCCTCTGGTGGTGGCTCAAAGGGGTTGATGCTACTTGTGAATTGCAAGGTGATACGTGCCGTGTCCGCCGAGGCGCTCGCCTCACCTTGTCCTTGCACCATCACGCCTTGGCGATCGCTAGGAGACGGATAAAACATCTGAGCCATGAGGCGATCGCGAGTTAGCGACTCAGCCTTCACCTCAATTGTCACAGTCCCTGATTGCTCGTAACTGCCCTGATTATCAGTTAGAGTAGCCGCCTGGGCTTTTTGATCTTTTGACGTCCAGAACCCAGCGACTATCGCTACGAGTAGCAGCGGTGGAATAGCGATCGTCCTCATGGCATCACAATCTCCTTTGTATCGATGTCGCTTGCAACCCCAAATTATCTCTGGTTGAACTCCTAAACTGCACTTAAACGACATAAATAGTCACGCAGCATCATAAGCCTTAACGCAAACAACGTGCCAGGGCGGTTGAAACTAGAAACGAATAGCTTTTCTTTTTGAAGCTCAGGCTTCAACGAAGTAAGCCTGAGTACTTCACTCATGCAGCGTTCCATCGGGCATGGTGGCTCCTGTCAGGTTTGCTTCCTGCCACTTTGCTGTTTCGATATATGCCCCACACAAGCTGGCTCCACTCAAGTCTGCTCCACGCATTTCTGCAACGTTGAGGTTAGCCCTCCAAAGGTAAGCTCCTCGCAAACTTGCTTCACTCAAATCAGCATCGCGCAGACTTGCCAGATTCAATTGCGCTCCCGTCAAATCAGCGTTACTCAGATCGGCTTCACTCAAGTCTGCTTTACTTAAGTTAGCCTCACATAAATCTGCTTTAATCAGCGATGCACCAGTCAGGTTGGCTGCATGCAGATTTGACCGAGACAGGAAGGCAACACGCAACTGAGCTGAACTCAAATTCGCTGCTGCTAAGTTAGCGCCAATTAGGTTAGCGCCGCTCAGTTTTGCCTCACTCAGGTTGACCCCATCCAAATTTACACCATTCAGGTCTACCCCATTCATGAAGGCTCCGTTGAGTTTAACACCATGGAGTAAAGCTCCCCGGAGCAATGCACCACTCAATTTAGCACCGCTCAGGTTTGCCCAACTCAGGTTGGCATTCACCAGGTTAGCCGATCGCAAATTAATCCAACGTAAATCTGCCCCGCACAGGTTAACTCCCAGCAAGTTAGCCAATCGCAGGTTCACCCCCGATAAGTTTGCTCCACTCACTTTTGCCCCTACTAGCAGTGACTTAACCAGATAGGCTCCTTGTAGATTAGCTTTTGTTAAGTCTGCCTCCGATAGTCTGGCTTCACTCACTTTGGCAAAACTTAAGTTGGCTCGATAGAGCGAGGCTCCAGTAAGATTTACCCCTCTGAGGAAGGCGCGACTGAGGTTTGCGGTTAACAGGTAAGCCCCCGATAAGTTTGCTCCCTCTAGGTTGGCTCTTTCCAGGTTCGCTCCGATGAGAATTGCTCCCCGGAAATCCCGTTCTCCTGCTGCATAACGCTTCAGCAGCTCACCAGCCTCCATATGCTCTTCTCCAGTTTTTTGAGGTAAGTTCGTCTAGTTTAAATTTTTCTAAACAAATAGCACAAGAACTATTAACGTAAATTATCCAACGGTAATCCGACCCATTCCCAACTTAGTAGTCAATCCGGATTTGGTATTACTTTTTGGTGAATCCCGACTCTACTGGATTTAGGGCATTTTGATTTGTGAATTTTGAATGGCTTAGAAGCAAGGGCTAAGATCAAAGACTCGCACTACTAGTAAATTAAACAGAGAACTCTCCCAGTTCCTAGTCACTAGTCCTAACTCTGAAAAATGCCGTATTTGACAATAACCAAGGATATTCGAGATGCGATCTCTAACTATGCTCAGGCAAAAACCCTCTGGTTAGATACAGAAGTGGCTGACTATCAAACCAGTAAGCCTAGATTGTCTTTAATTCAGGTGTTGGATGACTCGACTGACATTAAAGGCGATCGCGTTTCGCTGTTGGATGTCTTAGACCAGCCTGAAATTATAGCTGAGTTTATTGAAAAAATCATGCTCAATCCAGCAATTGAGAAGGTATTTCACAATGCTAGCTATGACTTGAACTTTTTGGGTAAGCGTAAGGCTCAATACGTCACCTGCACGTTGGAAATGGTGAAAAAAATCCCTTACTACTTAGTCCCCTTACCCAATTTCAAACTGAAAACACTAGCCGAACAACTCTGTCATTTCCCAGCAGTGGATAAAACCGAGCAAGGAGGAGATTGGGGACAGCGCCCACTGCTCAACAAGCAGTTGCATTACGCTAAGCTAGATCCCGTTTATGTCGCTCACGTCCATCATCGGTTACTCCAGCTAACGCAACTGATTAACCCCAATCCAGCGACAGAAGATATCACCGCACTCACCATCCGATATCGGCAAATTGAG
>JAIUYC010000563.1 GCA_020216575.1 Coleofasciculus sp. S288
TTCCCAACCCCAAAACTGCACTGCCATCCGTGACAACGGCGACCGTGTTGCTTTTAATCGTCAGGGAGTAAACTTGTTCTGGGTCTTGGGCGATCGCATTGCAGATGCGACCGACACCAGGCGTATAGGCCATAGCCAAATCGGCTTGGGTATGGAGCGACTGTTTGGTACTTATACAGATTTTGCCGCCCCGATGCAAGTTGAACGTGCGATCGTAGACGTTGAGTAATTTGATATCAGTAAGCGCCTTAACGGCTTGCACAATCTGCTCGGCATGTTCGCTACTAGTAGCATCAATGGTTATTTCACGAGTTGAAATCTTTCGAGTTTGCTCAGCAAGCGTAATCTGTCCTAGGTTACCGCCGACCTCTGCGATCGCCTGTGTGACACTGGCTAACATCCCGGCACGATTGGGAACTTGGATGCGAATCGTTAAACTGAAGCTAGGGTTAGGTGTTAAATCTACCATGCGTGTGATTTCAGACTTAAGTTTTAGATTTTAGATTGAATCCCGATCCCCTAATCTAAAATCTGGAAATGTCCATAGCCTATAGGGGCTTGCCACCCTGCGATTGTACTCGTTTACACCACAGAGCCTAAATAAACTCTTAAATTCTTCATCCTAAATTATTTAAAGCTTCTTACTTTGAGTCGAATTTATGGCAAGTCTCTACACTGAAATTGATATCGATGCCCCAAAGCAGGTTGTTTGGCAAGCGTTGTTTCAGAAAGAGGAATGGAAGTACTGGAATACGTTACTGTACGACCGTGACCCAAAAACGCCTTTTCGGCAGGGACGCGAAGCTTTCCTCTCGGTGCGACGGCTTCCGAATGATGAAGAAACAGAGTTTGAGCCGTTGGTTACAAAAATTCAACCGAAGCTCTATCTGAGTTGGGTTTCCTCAATCCCTGGCTTTCGCAATCAGTATGTGTTTGAGTTACAAGAGATTGGTGTTGACCGCACCCGATACGTTCACACGAATAGTTTTTCTGGAGTCCTGTCCCGCGTGTTTCTGCCGTTCATTCGGGAAGATGAGAAACGGGGGAATCAACGAATGGCACGGGAATTAAAGCGCTACGTTGAGCGCCTATGAGTGAAGAGGGGGAAGATGGAGAAGGTGAGGAAGGTAAGGGAGTACTTTCAGGGAAGCCAATCTCCCCAATCTCCCCCCACTGGTTTTGATCACACTCCCGCCAGGGGAGGGGAACTCCAAGCTCGTACATCTAAAATCCAAAATCGGTTGACTTTTTCCTGATTTAGTCAAGGTATCCGAGCATCTCGTCCATGTCTTCGGTGACATTGGAAGCAATTGGACGATTGTTGGGTAAAGGTCTTAGATTTAGCCCCTTTGGCTCTTTAGCCACTGCTAGAGCTGTTTGTTGCGTCTTGGCTTGGGTTGCCTTGTCATTAGTCTTAGTCGTTTCACTCATGGTCTTTGACTCCTATAGGAGTTTCAAAATGCCTGTAAGACTTTGCCTTCTCAGTCTTGTCACTCAAGGGGCTAGTTTCTCAACAAGACTACAACTAGTTTTACAAAAACGTAGTTTTAGTTGACCCTTGTGTCAAAGAATATTATAAAACATTAAAGAAATATTACAACTCACAGCAGGGGTCAGGAGTTGTAGGGGCGGGTTTCACCCAGATATCTGCTTTCCACAAATCGATTCCATAAACCCGCCCGTACTGTCCCGCCTTAAACGGGTAGCCGGATAGTTAATGTAAATCTGCTTCCCAGACACCGATGTAAATGCGATCGCTCCTGTTGCGTTCAATCACGCCCTTCAAGCGACTGTCTCGACCGCTCACAAACCGATAGCGATTTGATTTTCGTTGATAGACTGTTTCAAGTCCCTGTAGGACTTCCGCTGAGGCGTTGTTATGCAACAGCTTGCTCAATGTCGTTTTCATCGTCTCCAGGCCAACCGATTGGTCAAAGGCAACCTCAGTTTGGCGCAGACGGCTAGAACTGCGGTCAAACAAATATCCCAGGCTGACCTGACCGGGTACAAAATCCTCATAAAGTACTGCACGAGTATTAGGCCATGCACCTTTTGACACCTTTGTGGGTTCGCCTAACTGGTATTCAACAGCACTTTGCTGAGTGCCTGTGGCAAATCCGGGAATGCCTGTCGGTGGATTGGGGTTGGAATTGTTGGGTTCTGAGGCAGGTAATTGAATTGATTCTGGTGGAGATGATTCAGCTGGTTCTGTGGCGGGTGCTTGAGTTGATGGTTCTGAAGGGGAGTCGGGAAGAACGGGTGAGGGCGTAATCTCCACAGCTCCTGAACTAGAAGGCGGCAGGGGTAAAGGTCGCCGAACTACGGGTTGTTCTGAGGTCGGTTCAAACGGTTGCCAACCGGGAGTTGAATCGGTTGGGAATGAAGGTTGTTCTGTAGAAGGTTGTTCTAGCTCTACAGAGGGTAGTGCTGGGACAGAAGGGATATCAGACGCCACTGGACTTGAACTGGGCGATCGCCTTAAGATCGCACCGATCGCAACTGTACCGAGTAACACCCCCCCTGCAATCAACGCACCGATAATCAAGGGCTTGGTATCATTTCCTTGTCCGGCAGGTTTCTTGCCAACCATAACCGTCGGTGGCGCAGGGGGGATATTGCTCCGTTGAGTTGAACGGTTGGGCGTTTGGGGCAATCCACCTGGGGCAATTGCCACGGTGTTGATTTCCGAGAGGGACTCGGCAGACAACGCATCGAGCATTTCTTTTGCCGTGGAAAAGCGATCGCCTGGATGTAACCGAACTGTGCGATCAATAACCGATGCCAAGCTAGAGTGAATGTTCGGTGCGTACTGACGCCACAAAATCTCGCCCGTGCGGGGATCGGTTTGCAACTCTTGCGGCATTTTGCCCGTGAGCAGAAAAATTGCCGTTAGCCCCAGACTGTACAAATCGCTGGCATAAGTCGGGCGTCCCGCCGCTTGCTCACTCGGCATAAACCCAGGCGTTCCAATCACCATCGATTGAACGCTGTTAATCGGTGCGTTCACCACCGTCTTCATGGCTTCTTTAACCGCACCAAAATCAATCAGCACAGGCAAACCATCTCGTTGCCGGATAATGATGTTATCTGGCTTGATGTCTCGGTGAATCATGCGGCGGCTGTGCACATAATCTAGCACCGGTAACAAACTGACGAGTATCTGCCTCACCTGGTTCTCAGACAGCGAACCTTCCTTTTCCAGCTTTTTCGTCAGCGTGTCGCCTTGAATCCATTCCTGTACCAAGTAAAACTGATCGGCTTCTGAGAAGTAGGCATACAACCGAGGAATTTGGTTGTTTCCTTCCCCCAACTCCTCTAAAACCGCCGCTTCCCGCTGGAACCGCTCCTGTACCATCTTGTAAGCTTGGGGGTCGTGCGTCACTGGCTTGAGCTGTTTAATCACGCATCGGCGTCCCGAAGGCATATAAGTATCTTCGGCAAGAAAGGTATTACCGAACCCACCAGACCCTAGTGTCTGGAGTATGCGATAGCGATTGTTCAGCAGTGTTGGTGGCGTCATGAGCGATTCAGGAAAAGCTACTCTAATTTTAAGAATAAAAATGAGGGGTCACTGAACACCCCGCTTTTGCCTAAATTTTACTCGGTTGAGATGGTTTCAAATCCCTCTAGGAGGATAATTAAACGTAGATGTAGCAACACGTATTAAGCTAACAGGTATTCAATTTAGCCTCATCAAATTTATAAAACACTTCTGGGATAGGCATCTTGCCCGTCCCATCAAGGAAATTTGAAGGCGCAACAGCTTAAGTCCGTCTCTGTGAATTCTGGCTGTTAGTTCCTAACTTTTCAAGTCGAGCAATCCATTCTCTTTCAGCTTTGGATTGAAACGAATATCCGTTTGCACGCCACGAGATTTGAGTTCCTCTAAAATTTGTTCTTCAACTCGCCGTGCCACTTTTTTTAATAGCTTAATTTGCGTTAATTCATCACTTTTTTTGTAACTTTCCTTTTCCTCGTCAGTCATCTCTAGTTTGGCATCAATCGGCTGAGTCCAGGCTGCCTCACCTACTCCATTCCCGGCAGGAGTGACACCATTCTCTTCAATCCAAGCATTGCGGATGTTTTCTAAGCGAGTTCGATTGGGGCGGCTGATGGTTTCTACTTTTAGCCAATAGCAGGATTGAGGCTGGCGGACTAGATGTTGCTTGAGACTGAGATAAATGTCGCGAGAATAGTTGACAAATTGCAGCATCTTATCACGATCAAAAATTGCATATACACCAATTTTACCCTGCAAGGGCTCTGGTAAATTCCCAGTCTCATCAAGATACGGGATATAGTCCAAAGCAGCGAGGGATGGAGTTTG
>JAIUYC010000564.1 GCA_020216575.1 Coleofasciculus sp. S288
GGTGCAATAGTTATCGAAACTGCGATCGAGAATGCCAATAAGCCCAGTTCTAATGGCGGCATTGCTTCCCTAATTAGTATTGTCGTTCTCCTATTCGGTGCTTCTGGCGTATTTGCTCAACTCCAAGACGCCCTCAACACAGTTTGGGAAGTGCAAACCAAACCAGGGCGAGGCATCACAACCTTTCTAAGAAAGCGCGTTTTGTCCTTTTCAATGGTGCTGGGTATCGGCTTTTTAGTAATGGTATCCCTGCTTTTAAGTGCCGCCTTAGCGGGTTTAAGCGCCTACCTGAGTCATTTAATTCCCGGTGTAGACTGGCTCTGGCAAATTCTTAACTTTGTCCTCTCCTTTGCTATCATCACGCTCCTGTTCGCGATGATTTACAGGTTCCTGCCAGATGTCAAGATTGCTTGGAGCGATGTTTGGATTGGAGCGATTATTACCGCCCTCTTGTTTGAGATTGGTAAGTTTCTGCTGGGGTTGTATCTAGGCAGAGGAACTTTCGGCTCAACTTACGGTGCCGCTGGTTCTTTAGTGATTGTCCTGGTTTGGGTGTATTATTCGGCTCAAATTCTCTTTTTCGGTGCTGAATTTACCCAAGTTTACGCCAAGCACTACGGTTCGAGAATTGTCCCAGATGAGAATGCTGAACCTATTCCTGAAGAAGCCAGGGCAAAGCAGGGAATGACTCGGCACCGACGACGTTAACGTTTTAAGTAATTATTACTATTCCTTTAAGGAGAGAAACAACCTGGAAAAGTTATGGTATCCTTGGACGTTAACAACTAGAGTAAGTCAGCCTAATCTAGTGCTTCATCCACATGCTTATCTGCACCGAAGGTGAAGCCGGAACGGGGGAACCATTCCTTGGGGCGTATCTCTAACTCTTAAAGGAGTAGAGAGGGGTATCTCTCGACCCTAGCCCGTCAGCTAACTCCGTAGGCATTGAGAGGAGACTGAAAAATCGGCATTTTTAGTAATGCCTCGATTTCGTCAGTTTCTCTGGCTGGTACTGCTCAGGTTTTTTGTACCTGCTCTTGACACGAGGCATTGCAAATGATATTGCAACTCAATTTGGCTGCGATTCTCGCAGTCGCTAGTCGGGCTACTTGGAAACGGGCAAAACCACTTATCGTCCGGGATGCTGTCTTGCTACCAGCCATCGGGTTTTTGGGCGTGATCTTGCTTTGGTGGTTTGCTGCCACGTTCTTAACAGACTTAATGCCCAATCCGCTTCAGGCATTAATGGATAGTGCAGAATACGCCAATCCGTTCTTTCGCAAGGGACCCGGTAACTTAGGATTGGGGTGGTTATTGCTGGCAAGCCTGCGACGAGTGTTGATGGGATTTTTGTTGGGTGCTGCTGTAGCGATTCCCTTGGGGTTTCTGATTGGCATGTCCAGAGAAGCGATGCTGATTCTCAATCCCCTGATTCAAGTTTTTAAACCCGTCTCGCCCTTAGCTTGGTTACCGATCGCACTGGCTATCTTTAACTTGGCAGAACCCTCGGCAATTTTCGTTATCTTCATCACCTCCTTGTGGCCTACGATTATTAACACCGCCCTGGGCGTATCCAGCGTTCAAAAAGATTATCTGGATGTGGCACGAGTGCTGGAAATGCCTCACTGGCGACAGATTACCAAAATTATCTGGCCTGCGAGTTTGCCTTATATCTTCACTGGCTTGCGGATTAGCTTAGGCATTGCGTGGTTAGTCATCGTTGCCGTAGAAATGCTCACGGGTGGACTCGGCATTGGCTTCTTCGTCTGGGACCAATGGAACCGCCTCAACCTGAGTTCTGTGTTTCTAGCCGTGTTTGTGATTGGCGTAACGGGATTAGTCCTAGACTACCTGCTGGGTAAAATTCAAACCTTTGTAACTCGCCGCCCAGTTTCAGCTTCCAGGTAAATCTTCAAACCACTGATTCTTGTCTAACTTCAGCGATTGGCGTAGCTGAGCGATCGCTACTAGTGCAGCGTGGCGGAAATAACTATCCAGTTGAAAAAGTTTACTGTACAAGCTTTCTTTCATAAAAGCCCTCTGCCCTCTCTGCCTTGGAGCCTTCTTGCACTAGTAGCATCCCAATTCTCTGTAGTACACGCATCTTGCCTGTACCTTATCCGCAGACAGGCGAGACGCCTGTCCTACGAATTGCTCAAAAGGGGATGCTCTCCGCTCAACTCGCTACGCCGCATTCCCTAACACCTAATTAAAACGTTGAGACTGCCATGAATTCGTTGAATCGGCGAAGATTTTTGCAACAAATGGGTACGGCGGCAGCAGGAACCGTCTTGTCATCCTGTGCCATTAAGGGTATTACCGCACCCGCTCAGCTTTCCAAAGCTGCCTTAGCCGTGGAATCCGTCGTAGACCCTAGAACTTTGGAAAAACCTAATATTACTGTTGGGTACGTGCCGGTGAATGACTGTGCGCCATTTGCGATCGCCTGGGAAAAAGGCTTCTTTCGCAAATATGGCTTAAATGTCACACTCAGCCGTGAAGCAAGCTGGGCAAACTCTCGTGACGGCATTATTTTTGGGCGTCTTGATGCCTCCCCCGTTGTCTCTGGAGCCGTCACTAATGCCCGAATTGGTGCTGAAGGTGCACGTCATGCCCCCCTCTGTGCTGCGATGACAATCCATCGCCACGGCAATGCCATGACCATGAACAAAAAAATGTGGGACTATGGCATACGTCCTTGGCGGGAATACAACGGCAACCTCGAAGAATTTGGACGCGATTTTCGAGGCTACTTTAACAGCCAACCTCCAGAACAACGAATTTGGGCAGTCGTCTTAAGTTCTGCCATCTACGAGTACTTTGTCCGCTACTTGTCCGCCGCTGCGGGTGTAAATCCAGCAGAGGAGTTTCGAGTCATCATCATTCCACCCCCCCAGATGGTGAATAACGTGCGGATTGGTGCAATGCAGGCTTACATGGTGGCAGAACCTTGGAACACGCGAGCTATTACTGGCAACGAGGGAGTTGGCTTTACATTTGCCCAAGGTAAAGAAATCTGGCAGGGACATCCAGATCGACTTTTGGGAGTGATGGAGGACTTCATCGAAAAATACCCCAAAACCTATCGCAGCTTGGTCAAAGCGATGATTGAAGCCTGCCAGTATTGCAGTAACCCTAAAAACCGTGCTGAAGTTGCCCAATTGATTACCAGCCCCTCCTATACAGGTGCTAAACCGAAGAAGAAGGATGCCCCAATCGATCAATATACGCGATCAGCAATAGTTGGGGAATACAACTATGGCGGCTTTGATAACCAAAAACGGATAGACCAAGACCCTTACACCACCATTTTCTTTGATGAACCTGACCAACTTGCCGACATCCCAGGAAATCACTCCACGTTCCTCTGGCAATCTCAGAGTATCTGGTTAATGACCCAAGCCACTCGCTGCGTGCAAATTAAAGAATTTCCCAAAGATGCAGAACAAAAAGCACGAGAAGCTTGGAAAACGGAACTCTATCGAGAGATTGCCACTGAAATGGGCATTGAGTGTCCCAAAGAAGACTACAAAGTAGAACCTCCAGAATTTTTCATTGACAACAAAGGCTTTGACCCTAGTGAGCCAGTTGGCTATCTCAACAGTTTTGAAATCCGAGCCAATGCTGCCAAACGCTTTTATCTATCTTGAGACAGATTGAAGATTTCAACAGGAGTGCGTGCCAAAGAAAGGAGAAATCAATACCAAACTTAAAGAGAAATGGTATAAATAATCACTTCACCTTTCTTAGCTACTCTCTCAGGGAAGATGAGGGATCAGCTTATTTTAAGGAATAATGACAGAAACACGATGACTTTGAAAGGAAAGACCATGTGCTACTGTCAGAAATTCCCTCATCAAGCTAAAAAAATGCATCGTTCAGTTAACCCCGAACCGCTAGCAACTACCTAGGAGCTTGATAATGACGCAATTTACTTCTACAGCCAAGAGAAACAATGGAAATGTAGCTCGCAAAGCATTTCTTGAAGTTGAAAACCTCATCAAGTCTTACCCAAACCCTGAGGGGGGAGAAGTTGTTATCCTTGACCGAATTAATCTGACCGTATACGAAGATGAATATATCTCAATCATCGGTCACTCTGGCTGTGGAAAATCAACGCTGCTCAAAATTGTGGCAGGTTTGGACAAACCCACGTCTGGAGCTGTGTGGTTGGATGGCAAAGAAGTTCGCAAACCTGGTGCGGATCGGATGATGGTGTTTCAACAGTATGCTCTGCTGCCGTGGCTCACGGTACAAGAGAACGTCCGATTAGCGGTTGATGAAGTTCAAAAAAAAGCGTCTCCTGTGGAGAAAAAACAGATGGTT
>JAIUYC010000565.1 GCA_020216575.1 Coleofasciculus sp. S288
AAAACTCACCCAATTCGCTCCCACTCCGTTGCTGCCCAAGGCGGTATGGCTGCCACACTGAAAAACGTGGATGCTGAAGACGACTGGAGAGCTCATGCCTTTGATACGGTCAAAGGGTCTGACTATCTGGCAGACCAAGATGCGGTGGAAATCCTCACCCGCGAGGCTCCCGATGTGGTAATTGAGCTGGAACACATGGGTGTGCTGTTTTCGCGGTTGCCGGATGGTCGCGTTGCTCAACGTGCTTTTGGGGGTCATTCTTATCGGCGCACCTGCTACGCGGCAGATAAAACAGGTCACGCCATTCTGCATGAACTGGTCAACAATCTCCGGCGTTACGGCGTCCGCATCTACGAGGAGTGGTACGTGATGCAGCTGATTTTGGAAGAAGGGCAAGTCAAAGGCGTCGTCATGCTCCACATCCAGGACAGCAAGCGGCAAGTGGTACGAGCTAAGGCGGTGATGTTTGCGACTGGTGGTTACGGGCGAGTGTTCAACACCACGTCGAATGATTTTGCCTCGACTGGGGATGGTTTGGCAATGTCAGCCGTAGCAGGCGTGCCGTTGGAAGATATGGAGTTTGTGCAGTTTCACCCGACGGGTTTGTATCCGGTGGGTGTGTTGATTTCTGAAGCGGTGCGAGGCGAGGGGGCGTATCTGATCAACTCAGAAGGCGATCGCTTTATGGCGAATTATGCCCCTAGTAAGATGGAACTGGCTCCTCGCGATATTACCTCAAGAGCGATCGCTCGTGAAATTCGAGCCGGTCGAGTCATTCATCCCGATGGTAGTGCAGGTGGCCCCTTTGTCTATCTTGACCTGCGTCATATGGGCAAAGAAAAGATTATGAGCCGGATTCCCTTTTGCTGGGAAGAAGCACACCGACTACTGGGCATTGACGCCGTCCATCAGCCGATGCCAGTACGACCTACGGTTCACTATTCCATGGGGGGGATACCGGTAAACACCGATGGACAGGTGCGAAGTGGTGCTGAAGGGTTAATAGAAGGCTTCTTTGCGGCTGGGGAATGTGCCTGTGTCTCGGTTCACGGGGCAAACCGACTGGGGAGTAATTCGCTGCTGGAATGCGTGGTGTATGGACGAAGAACGGGGGCTGCGATCGCAAAATACGTCCAAGACCGAAAAATGCCCGAACTCAACGAGCAATCCTACCTAGAGGCTACTCACAAACAAATCAACTTCCTCCTCAACCAACCCGGCACTATGCGGATCAATCAGTTGCGTCAAGCATTCCAAGACTGCATGACTCAATATTGTGGTGTCTTCCGCACCGAGGAGTTAATGCAGGAGGGCATAAATCAGCTCAAACAGTTGCAACAGCAGTATCCGCAGATTTATCTAGATGACAAAGGCAGCGACTGGAACACGGAATTGATTGAAGCCTTGGAACTTCGCAACTTAATGCTTGTCGGAGAAATCATCCTAACTTCAGCTCTAAATCGGCAAGAAAGTCGAGGTGCTCACTCTCGCGAAGATTATCCCGATCGCAATGATGCCGATTTTCTCAAGCACACGCTAGCATTCTACTCGTCTGCTGGCATCGACTTGCAATATAAACCCGTGTCTATAACTTTATTTGAGCCGCAAGAGCGGAAGTATTGAAGGGGAGACTTGAAGTATAGGTTTTTGAGCTTAAATCGGGCGCGAGAATCCCCTCACCAAATAAAGTTTCGTGCTGGGATGAATCGCGCCCATTCTTTGGATTGTTATTCATATCAAATCTGTTTGAATCTACATTGTAAAGACGTTTCGGTGGAACGTCTCTCTAGAGGATTTCGGTTCACTTGGCACATTTGAATTTCTGAAACTATCAAAACTTACGCAACTGGCATATTATTTTCAGTTCGTAGTGAGGACTTTAGTCCTCATTCCAAAGGGCTAAATCCCTTACTACAAACGAAAAACCAGATTTTTTGTGACACTTGCGTAAGCCCTAACTACCTACTTGCAGGAGTTTCAAAATCCAAAATCTAAAATCCAAAATCCAAAATGGTATGACGCGATCGCTCTGCTTCATGGACTCTTGCCAGAATAAGATTAAGTTGACAGCGCTACTCTGTTGGGCATCATGTACCAAGCCAACCCGCCCCTCGACCCGAAAAAAGTTTTACCCACGATGTACGATCTTCCAAGCGAAGACCCAGAGGAACCTGGTTTGCCCGACAAGTATCATTTATTAGAAGGACGTTTCCTGGAAGACACCTTCTGCCCTCCCAACTACCCAACTGACAAAATCTTTGTTGCTAGCGATCTGAATCTTTACTACAACCCGCACCATACAAATTGGTACAAACGCCCCGACTGGTTTGCTGTGGTAGGTGTTGACCGACTCTACGAACAACGGGATTTGCGAATGAGTTATGTGGTTTGGCAAGAGGAGGTTAATCCTTTTGTAGTGGTAGAATTGCTCTCACCTGGCACTGAAAAAGAAGATTTAGGGCAGACGTTGCGAGAAGCAAATCAACCGCCGACGAAGTGGGAAGTCTACGAACGCATTTTGCGGGTTCCGTATTACATTGTTTTTGACAGCAAGACCAATCAGTTGAGAGCGTTTCAGTTAGTGGGGAGTAGCTACAACGAGTTACAACTGAGCGAACTGCGTGTTTGGATGAATGATATTCAACTCGGTTTGGGATTGTGGCAAGGGTTTTATGGGGAAAGCGATCGCATTTGGTTGCGTTGGTATGATGCGGATGGTAATTGGATTCTGACTCCTGAAGAGAAAGAACGGCAACGAGCCGAGCAAGAAACTCAACGGCTTGAGCGAGAACGGCGACGAGTAGAAAGATTGGCGGAACAATTGCGATCGCTTGGCGTTGAACCTGATTTGGATGATGAGGTTTAGGGGTTTGAGGGGGAGATGCGATCGCTTCCCCATTCAAAGCTTTTGCAGGTTAAAGCAATCTCACTCCTAAACTAACTGGCTAACCTCCTCCACGGATAAGCCCAAAGCTTCTGCTACCTGCTCCAGATTCAACCCAATCATCCTTGTTGAATTTCAAAGGTTTGACTTTGCTTCAGTGATTCTAATAAACGTGAATTACCAGACCCAAAAACATGGAGTTCATCTTGAGCACGAGTCATAGCAACATACAATCTTCTACAATTCATAGCATCTGTTTGGGATTGGGCAGGGGTATTGTACTGCCAGTCTTGAACCCATAGTATCAGGACAACTTTGAACTCTAGCCCCAGTGAATTTAGCGTACTTATAATTCTGACACCGGAGCTATTGACGTTGTAACTTCTTTCAGAACTTCTGCTTTCTGTAACCCAATAGCTCCCTATACCTAATTGTTCGAGTTGCTTTGCGAGATAATTTAACATCCGCCTTTCAGCTTCTCCAGCCATTCTGTATAACACTGCAATTTCATTTGGAGCATAGCCGATTTGATATAGATTTTGAATTTGTCGGATGACTGCTTCAACGTCCTGATTCTTCGTTTGTTGAATATGTAGAACTGGGAGAGAACCATGTCGGACAGCTAATCGGGGTGCGACAAGCGTAAATTTTACTTCGGAATCATCGGTAGTATCTGAATTCCCTGTTTCCTCTAGATTTTGTATTTGATTAATTACACTCCAAGCGGCTTCTAATATCTCTTGAGTATTACGATAGTTTTTATCGAGTTGATGCTTTTTGTTAGTTGTGCGTCCAACTGCTTTTATTCCCACTGATTTCCATGTAAAACCACGACGTTGGTATAGGTTCTGATTCCCATCTGCCACCACCATTAAATTGCCATTTTCAGAATCTTTTAGAGCAGCTACACAACACTTAAACCAACTTGGAAAGAAGGTTTGTGCTTCATCGACTAAAACCGCGTCCCACTTTTGATTACTGGGTAAACTACTGAGTTTTTCAAGGAGTATTTCCCCAATCAACTCCTCACAATAATCAACGGGCAATCCTGGAAGACGAGCAGGTATTTTTTTTGCCAATGAACTTGCCCATTTATGAAAGTTGAATACATCAATTCTAGTGAACTGTGGATTCTGAGTATCGTCATGCAACATAGACTTTAGATAACGGGCAAGACAAACATTAAAACAAAGAATCAAAATTCGCTGATTGGAATTTTGATTTATCAATAACTTAGCACGACAGAGGAGTATTAAAGTTTTTCCCGAACCCGCTACTCCATAAATAATACGATGACCTGTTCCAATCGCCTTGGCTATACACTCTTGGCGATGATCTAAGGTTTTAATTACAAAACTATTTTGTCTTAGTTCTATGCTATCAGGAACACTGGAAGGAGAAGCTGGTGTCTGTTTTACAACTAATTCGGGGTAAAGAATACC
>JAIUYC010000566.1 GCA_020216575.1 Coleofasciculus sp. S288
GAGGATTCGTTTTACGCCCGATAATGGAGAGGGAGCATCTCACCAGAGAAACCCATCAACATGAGCAAAACTGAACAAATTCTCTCCCAGTTGCCAGGGGATGTCCTTGGACGCCTGCGGAGTGCTGACAAGTTATGGCAAGTACTGCGGGAAGATACAGTATTAGTACCATCGGCGATTAAAGAGAGCCAAGAACCTTTGGGAACTTTGGATTGGGATGTCGTCATTTGCGGCGGCACGTTGGGAATTTTAATCGGCGCTGCCTTACAAAGACGAGGATGGCGAGTCGCCTTGATTGAGCGAGGAATTTTGCGGGGGAGAGACCAAGAATGGAATATCTCTCGCAAAGAGTTAGAAGTCTTTTTAGAGCTGGAACTGCTTTCAGAAGCGGAATTAGAGCAAGCGATCGCTACTGAATATAACCCTGCTCGGATTAGCTTTTACGAGGGACCAGATTTCTGGATACGAGACGTTCTCAATATTGGTGTTGACCCAGTTTATCTCCTCGATACC
Source organism: Coleofasciculus sp. S288 (assembly GCA_020216575.1). Classification (GTDB taxonomy): domain Bacteria; phylum Cyanobacteriota; class Cyanobacteriia; order Cyanobacteriales; family Coleofasciculaceae; genus JAIUYC01. The sequence continues at coordinate 514 of JAIUYC010000566.1, forward strand.
CTTAAGTCCAAATTTTTAGCAGCAGGGGGTCAGTTGTATGAAAAGACACCCTTTGAGGGCGCAGCCATTCATCCTGATGGCGTCCGAGTCGATTTGGGATTGCCGATTTTGGATTTTGGATTAACAGACAAAAGTCAGGATTCAGGAAGGATTAAAACTGACAAGTCCCTCAACAATCCAAAATCTAAAATCCAAAATCTAAAATCGCTCAAGGCACGATTGTTGATTGACGCGATGGGACATTTCTCTCCAATTGTTCAGCAGGCACGGCAGGGAGAAAAACCAGAAGGTGTTTGCTTAGTTGTTGGCAGTTGCGCTCAAGGCTTTCCCCAAAACGATACCGGTGACCTAATTGTCTCCTTTACCCCCATCCAGAATCAATGCCAGTACTTCTGGGAAGCGTTTCCGGCACGAGATGGCAGAACAACTTACTTATTCACCTACGTAGATGCTCATCCTCAACGCCCCAGCTTAGAGTTTCTATTCGAGGAGTACCTGCGTCTCTTGCCAGACTATCAAAGCATTGAATTGTCTCAGATAGGATGGAAACGGGTGCTGTTTGGCTTCTTTCCTTCCTACCGACACAGTCCCATCCGAATGCCTTGGAACCGAATTTTGCCAGTAGGGGATAGCAGTGGCGCTCAATCGCCAGTGAGCTTCGGCGGGTTTGGTTCGATGGTGCGACACTTGAAACGCCTCACAGACGGAACCCATGAAGCCCTCAACAGTAACGCTCTCAGCCGAAATGCTTTAACTCAGTTGCAACCGTATCAGCCCAGTATTGCTGTCACCTGGCTATTTCAACGAGCAATGAGTGTCGGCATCGACCAGCAACTGCCCCCCAATCAAATCAACGAGTTACTCACTGGCGTTTTTCAAGCAATGGAGCAACTGGGAGATGAGGTACTGCGTCCCTTCTTACAAGACGTTGTGCAGTTTTCAGGGCTGTCAAAAACGCTTTTGTTGACTTCACTGACGAAACCCGGACTGGTGCTGCCAGTAATTCCTCAAGTCGGGCTGACAACCTTGTTAGATTGGATAGTGCATTACATTAATTTGGGCATCTACAGTGGTTTGTCTCCTTTAGGAGAGCGAATGAGCCAGCCGTTAAACGCGCTACCGCCAATACCGCAATACTACAGTCGCCGTTGGGTTGAGGCATGGCGCTATGGTTCTGGGGGTGACTACTGATATTGAAGTTTTATAGCGGTTTTCTAAGGATTGGAGTAGGGGCGGGTTTATCGGATTGAGTTGTAGAAAGCAGATATCTCGGTGAAACCCGTCCCTATAAAGCCTAACTCTAGGTGTATCTCACAAGAGCCGAGAATCGCTATCAATGAAAAACGGCTGATTCTCTCCAGATACCTAATACTTAACTACCCAACACAGATAACTCAATGTCTTCATATCGCTGGAGACTTGGGGATAGAGGTTAGTACTTATGAATGTATGGAAGCGCCTAGTTCTTGCTCGGCGTAGATTGAACATCATTACAAAATTTGTCTTGGCATTTGTTGCCTTGCTACTGTTAATCGGGATTGTGGCACTGACCGGCTTTGTTTCACTCAATGCTGTACAAAGTGAGACGAAAGCCGCCATTGATATTGGCATTGAGGTACAGCGCCAGGTGTTTAAGATGGACGCAGCTTTAAGAAGTGCTCGCCAGTTAGAAAGAGACTTTTTTTTAAAATGGTCTACGATGGGCTTTTTTGAGGCTCGGCAACAGTATGTGGAAGCCCACGAGCGCAAGATTGACGAAGTGCGAGATATTTATCTCAGCTTGCAAGAGTTGCTTGCCAGCGGGAATGTGAGTCCTGCACTACAGCAGAGCAATCCGAATTTGGTGGCTTATAGGGAGAGGGTCGAGGAGTATTCCAAGAAGTTTAATGAAGCTGTTCGTTTGGTCAGTGACCTGGGCATTGATGATGTCGGGAAAATAGCGAAGCTCGAACAAAAATCAGCCAGTTTGAGAGATAGGTTCCAACTGGTTGGTGCTTCAGAATTGATGGTGTTGTATCTGGAGATGCGCTCATTTGAGAAAGAATATTTATCAACACGCCAAGAATCCGCCATGAATGAGATGTATAAGGCAGCACAAAAATTGCGTGATGCAGTTAATACCAACTCCAAGTTAGTGACTCCAGAGCGGACTCAGACTTTAAGGTATCTAGATGACTATCTATCAATTGCTAAAGAGATCGCTAAGCTCAATGAAGAGATTTCTAGCAAAATCAGCAAAAATATTGATGTTGATTCAGCAGACGTTTCCAACAAACTACTCGAGTTAGCAAATGCGGAAGTTGAGCGAGCCCGCACAGCTATAGACTGGAAAATCCGAGCGGCAAGAGGGTTGCTGTTTTCAACATTAGTGTTGGCATGGATTGGGGCAGGAGCGGTTGCCAGACAGTTTGCTTCTGCGTTGAGGACGTTGTCAGAGGAACAGGCAAAGTCAGAGCGCCTGCTCCTTAATATTTTGCCTGCACCGATCGCTTCTCGACTGAAGCGGGAGGAACGCACCATCGCCGACAATTTCACAGAGGTAACGGTTCTGTTTGCTGACATTGTGGGCTTTACCGAGCTTACGGCTCGAACCCCTCCGATAGAAATGATTGAGATCTTGAATGTGATTTTTTCGGAGTTCGACCAGTTGGCGGATATTCATGGTTTGGAAAAAATTAAGACGATTGGGGATGCTTATATGGTGGTGGGAGGGTTGCCTGTGGCGAAGCCAAATCATGCCGAAGCGATCGCGGATATGGCACTGGACATGCAAGCCACAATTGCTCAATATTGCATGGAGACAGGCAAAGCGTTCACGATCCGCATTGGTATCAACACCGGGCCAGTGATTGCGGGTATCATTGGCACGAAAAAGTTCACCTACGACCTGTGGGGAGATACCGTGAATATCGCAAGCCGTATGGAATCCCACGGTATACCGAGTAGAATTCAGGTTACAGAAGCAACCTATAAGCGATTGAAACAACAGTATCTATTTGAGGAACGGGGTTTTATCCATGTCAAGGGCAAGGGACAGATGAACTGCTATCTGCTCAAAGGTAAAAAGAACTAGGTGTTAGGTGGTAGGGATGAGAAATTTTTAGCCCTTAGTGGATGCGAATTGAGCATGGCGGTTTTCTTTGAAAACAGACAGGGGGAGAATAAGCCTTTTAACTTTTGTATACTAGCTTTAATATTATTCGCGTTTTAAAATGACTTCCCAAACCCCTACGATTCAATTTTTTGAAGGAATTTCCGAAGAACTGAGTAATGTTAGCTTGCGGCGAAATCGAAATTCCGGAGTCCGGTCTGTATTAATGATGTTCGATTCCCTGAAAGCCTTAGAGAAATTCAACAGCTTTACAAAACGCTCGTCTAATGCGATGCTTTTGACCGATGAAGAGGGGGTCATTAGAGTTGAGCCTTCCTCAGTGCAGTTTTTGTTCGGTGGACCAGAAGGGGATGAACTCCAGCGCGTGGAGTGCAAGTTTGAGATTGAACAGGAAGACCACTGGGAACGCTTTATGCGCTTTATGAATCGCTACGCTGAAGCCAATGGTATGGCTTACAGCGAAACAGAAAAATCCCAAGGTAGTAGCAATAACTAAGATGAAAGTAGCAATTACTGGAGCAACTGGATTTGTCGGCAGCCGCCTAGTGCAGCGCTTGCAGGAGCAAGGACATCAGCCACTGATTTTAACTCGCAACCGCACTGCCGCTTTACGGACTTTCCCCAATCTGGAAATCGTTGCCTACACTCCCACTGAGTCGGGTTCTTGGCAACAAGCGATCGCAGGCTGTGATG
>JAIUYC010000567.1 GCA_020216575.1 Coleofasciculus sp. S288
AGATTTCCCGTCTTATAATCCTGCCGATTGGCCGAAAGCCCCTGAATGCTGGAGGGCAAGTTTTGACCACAGCGACCAAGTTTTTATGGAGGCATTTAACTCGCAAGCGGGGGTGGCGCCTCAGAATGCCAAGTTATTTAATACCGGTAAGCAACAGCAGCAAGAACAGCGAGATTTGGTGCTCAATGTGTCGAGTGGGGTAATTTTTACGGATAAAACCGGTCACGTTACCCTTGCCAATGAACCTGCCAAGTATTTACTGGGAGTGAGTGACATTGAGGGAAAATCGGTACGCGACTTAGTTCGACTCAAAGATGGTGACTTTGCCCAATGGTTTGATGGGGCGTTAACCGCGAAGGATGAAAAAGCACGGCAACAGGACTATCCCGATCGCATTTTACTTTCCCACGGAAGCAAAGCACAGCACAGCGTGAATTTGTGCATTATCTCGTTTCCGAATGTGAATGACCCAACTCAGGTTTCTGGTACGTTGGTCATTATTAATGACAGTTCCGATGAGAAACAGAAGCAAGAGCAACGAGAGTTAGTGGATAGCGTTTCTAATGGGGCGATTTTTGAAGAAGCGGCAGGAGATGGGATACTCTTGTCAGAGGTGTCGGAGTCGTGAGATGAATGACTTGTTACGGTGGTTTGCCAGCCTCGAGTGCGATCGTTGTTGTTCTGAATCATTAAAGACTACCGATAGTTATCGGCAAAGTGCTGACGCAAGAGGTCGTGGATGAAACGATAACCTCCACCTAATCGTTGCAGGAACAATCGGTCAGTTGCATACTCGAGGAAACTAGCGTAATTCCAGGGAATATGACCATTGCAGTAGAGGATGAGACGTAAGATGAAATGTTGGATACAAGGGAAACTACCACCAAGCATACCAACCCATACTCCATTAATAAGCCCAGTCAGGATCGCAACTATTGGTTCCGCAGTTTGCCCCTTAAGTAACCGCAACAGTACAAAGGTTAGTCCGAAGACGACACTGCCAATTAGCGAAAAAATTATAGCATTTTGGGCTGAATTCTTAATACCATGATTGGGTTTAGTTCTGATTGTAATTTCACAACCACTAAAACCTAAAATTAGAAAAGACAAAAGCCCTACACATGAACCAGTAATCAGCCCACCTTGGATTCCAAATCCATACTGAAGCTCATTCCTTAGCAAACCTGGAAGTAAAACAAATAGCCCACCAATTAGCCCAAAAATCAAACCCATAACTAGCTTATATCTAAGTTTTTGTAAAGAAAATGTTAGGCTTTCAAAAGGTGTTATTCTTTTAGTTCTCAAAGAAGCAATAAACCCTGCCAAAAAAGCACTAATTATTCCTACATTTAACCCATGAATTCGTTCACTAATCAGTCCGAAAACTAATAATACTATCAGTACTACATTAAAATGAAATAGCCGCTTTTGAGTATTATTTTTTAAACAATGAGGCTGCATTTTTTCAATAAAAAACTCCGTCTCATTTTGATCAATCATCTTAAGAGCTAACCAACATAACCATTGCTTCGTCTTTTCATTACTAGGGCGTTTCCCCTGATAGCTCCTCGCCAACATCTCCTCAACATAAGCTGAAAGTAGGTAATTAACGCGCTCCTCTAAAGACTTCAGCTTCTGCCATTTTTCTAAAGATAGTTTTTGACAGGAAATAACAATAATATTTAATAAAAACGGCGTTTGAGCTAATTCCCTTAACTCTTGCTCATTATTAATGCTGTTCCATAGTTTCTCATTACCAGTACCCCGCAGATAATCTTGAATTTTTTCCTCAGTGAAGGGTTGTAATTCAACTGACGTATTCAACGCCAATTGAGTTGAGTAGAGCTGATATTCTTCAATCCGACTGCAAACCACTAACGGATAACTCCAGTTTCCTGGTAGCAAAAACTGATTGAGTTTCTGTACACACCTTTCTTGCCGTAATGCTGCAAGTTCATCCAGCCCATCTAATAGAGGAATAATCTCACCCTCTTCAAGCCATTGTTTAGCGATATATTTACGGATTTTATAAGATTTACCTGAATTCAGCTCTTCTACTATCCAATCAGCAATACTTTGCTGGTCATTCTGCCAAGATGATAAAGATAACAAAATAGGAACAGGTTCGCTTAAATCTTGTTCCGCACGCTGCACCAACACTTTTGCCAACTCCAGCAACATGGTGGTTTTGCCAGCCCCAGGTTTACCTAAAATCAGCAGCCTACCCTCAACTCCAGATTGGTCAAAAACCTTAATAATGTGGGTGTTTTTTGGCAGGCGAAACTTAGGTTTATAACCCGATTTAACATCAATATTCCAAGGATGCTCAACCTGAGACGGATTTTTATCTTTATCTGGGATAATATAAACCCGATTGTGCAGAGAACTCTCTAGCCGCGTTTCCACCTGCATTTTGACAGCTTCGAGCAGCAAGGCTTTTGGGTCACGCTGGCTGTAATTTCTCGTTGGCTTATTCTTCCTCTGCGGATTTGACTTTGCCCGTTCCGATTCAGGCGACTCGAGTCAATATGGCGACTCGAAAGAACCTTCAAATACTACCAAGTGTTCAATAATGTCCCAGGGCGCGTTAGGACAGCTTCTCTGATTCAGATTGACCAATTCTTCAAATGATTTGTATCCATCATTAGGTCGGTTATTGACTATCGCCTTAGCTGCCACTTGGTCAAGACCTGGAAATTTGTTAAGAATAGTCCTAAAGTTTGCCTTGTTAATGTTGATAGGTTTCCCATACCAGGCTTCAAGAGAACCCTCAAGCTCAGCCCGAATCATACCAAGCTCAAAAAAATGTTGAGCTTTATTACGGGTATGCTCTTGTTTGAGCAATTCCGCTTGTAAGAAACGGTGATCAACTTCTTGCTGATGTCGTTCCTCTATTTCTTTCAGTTCAATTGACGGTAGCGGAGTGGTTAAATTCTTTTCGATAAATCGCTTGACCTGGCGGTAGATTTGAGTCTTTCTATCCGCTACCTTGCAGATAGAGATATGGTCAAAATCCATTGGGACGGGAATAACTCCCTTAATACCAGGGTCAGCACTGGTTTGATTTACCACTAAAATCCCTTTAGTAGGTCGTGTTTCACAGTAAACCAGCATCGGGACTTGGCTAAACTGTTCATCGTTGCGATACAAAAGATTGAGTTCCCGCAGGCGAGAATGGTGCGCCTCCAACTCCTCAACACTGACAGTAGTTCGCAGAATCCCGCCAATATGCTGTATCCAACTCGCCATATCCGAACCAGAATGCGGCGTAGACAGGAAAACAATCCCCTTCGTCTGAGATGCGATCGCCTGCCATTTGCCAAAGTCCCTCGCACTCCGCAGCATCTGCTTAACCAGCAATCCACCCATGCTGTGAGTAATGAAAATGATAGGGCGATCGCCTATCTCATAGCTATCCAGCAGATCTAAAATATTCGTTGCCCGATCCGCCAGAGGCATGGAATTACCCGTCCATCTAAAGGGTTCCACCTTATACTCCAGCGACCAAATCCCTACATCTGGGAAATCTTCCCCCAACCACGCAGGCCAGAAATTATCATCGTCGTGCCGTTCCTGGGGATGCCAAGTACCCCGCGCATGTCCCCCCAACCCGTGGACAAAAATCACATCCCCGTGGCGAGAGGGGTTGTCACAACCAGAGATATCGATTAAACCCTTGAAGTCACTCACAAGCTAACTCCCCAGTTGCAATGTTGGACTGTGTTGATAGAGAAATACAAAAAATTTTCCTCTAACGTAGCAGATGACGACTGAAGTTTGACAAGAGTGGCGCTTGTTTTTAAACTCCCATTCCGACAATATGCGATCGCGTTTCTGCATTGAGTCGTAGAGACGTTCCGCCGGAACGTCTCTACAAAGTTTTGTGGATTGACGAAAAAGGGGATAGCAGACGCAGATTCGGTATTATTCAGCTTACCAGTGACAACATCGCAAAAAGTGATCGCCCTCATATCACAGATGATTCGAGGACACAAAAAAACCAATCAAAAACCCCAAAATCGTAGAGAATGCAACCGAACTCCCCCCCAACTCATAAGCTTCCGGCATCATCGTACTTGCCAACATCGCCAGAATTGCCCCACCCGCAAATGCCTGTGCGATCGCAATCACCAACTCAGACGTAATATCCTGTAAAAAATGACCCCCAACGGCAATCAAACCACTGAGAATCATCACCCCAATCCACAACCCCAAAATCTGACTTCTCTTCGTTCCTGCCTGTCTCATCCCAGCCGCACTCGATAACGCCTCTGGGAAATTAGAGATAAATACAGCGAGCAAAAACGACCAACCAA
>JAIUYC010000568.1 GCA_020216575.1 Coleofasciculus sp. S288
CTGATACATCAGGGGAATAACAACGAGCAGCAGAATGTATTTAATTGCAGTGCCTGTAATTGCAGCGCTTATTCTGTTCCTTGAGTTCTGCAAGTCTTTAGTAGCTTCTGCTTCCGCCTTGAAATTCAACTCTTTTTTGGCTTTCCTAATCGTTCCTCCAAGCGACTTTGGTAAACTGATGCCCGAATCTGAAGCTGTCTTAACATCAACAATGCCTACAGTCGCTAGAACAGGTTGGCTTGAATCAATTTTTTCGCTTGGAGGTAGCGGCGCTAACGGGGCTGAGGTGTTCTCTTTAGAAATGTACTTGGCTAACACACCATCCAGAAAGCTTAACTTATCTAAATGAGCGGAAACCGGAATACCAAGGACTAAGCAACTTGCTTTGAATTCTGTTAATCTCAGCTTGGCAATCATCAGTTCTTTTTCAAAATCTGTTCGCACAAGAGACATCAAGTAATCGCTGCGATCGCTAGCATTAACTGAGTTAGTTGAGATTTTGCCGCCCTGAAAGTACTCATCTTCGATGGACTGAATAGTTAATGCCGCATTGTAGGCTTGATTTAAGGCTCTTTCCGGTGTCTTGAAGAACCATTGCTTGGCACTGTACAAGTACTGTTTGCTCGTTGTATGCAAGTATCCTTTGCTGTTGGTAAAGAAGGTAGAAGCTTTCATGACAAAACCTAAAGTGAGTGTATGTAGTGTGTGAACTTCAATCGTGTACTTGTGGGAGTAAAGAGGATTACCGTCCAATTCGCAATGCTTCTAAACGAGTACAGGGAGCAGACTCGATTAAATCCTCAATATTGTGCAGCATCGTATTGCAAATCACATCCAAGGGTAGGTCATTTGGATCGTGTCCGAAAGGCTCTTCAATTTCCGCCCCAATTTCTTCAATGCCCAGCAAGATGAGACTAACGAAAGCCAATATCGGACCTGTCCACCAACCCAATCCAGCAACTAACTCAAAAGGCAGGAGCAGGCAGTACATCAACAACAATTGCTTGAGTTTGATGGCATAAGCTAAGGGCAGTGGCGTTTTCAAAATGCGTTCACATCCCCCTAAAATGTCCACCAAATCGTCCACCAACTTTTGTAAAGCAGTTAGCTGGTAGATATTGACGCAGTTGCGATTGTACTGATGCTGTAAGTAATCCCCAATCCAGAAGGCAATTTCTAGAGGCGAGTGATTCACAGATTGGAGCTTGCCATAATGGAGTGGTGACATCAATGCCTCTAACTCTTCGTTTACAACTTCCCGTCGCAGGTGTAACTTCATCGCCACTGAAAAAGCAACCACTAGCCGCAGAGTTGACTCTTTTTCCACTCGATCGCTCGGTTCGAGTTCTTCAATGAATATCCAGATATCGCGAGCGAGGTTGCGAACCGTGTTGACTAAAGCTCCCCATAACTTACGACCTTCCCAAAATCGCTCGTGAGCTGTGTTTGTCCGGAAAACCAAGAGTAAACTCAATATGATGTTGAACGTCACGACAACATTGGGAAGAACTTTACTCATCTGGGGAATGGGTAAGGGTAGCTTCATGTGGTAGGCTAATGAAACGAAAAAACCATATACACCGCATGCGAGTACCCAGGGCAGAATTACTGGAATAACTGACCCTTGAAGCCGAAGAATGATTTGAAACCAGTTCAGGGTTTCATTGGTATAGATCTGAAACCTGGCTCTGTACGACCTGGAAGGATTTCTCTTAATTTTCGTTAGAAGCTTGAACAACCCCTGTATAGAAACGCGCCAGCCTTTTTTGTTCGCGGTAGGCAAGTGTCCGTTGCTATTGGTAAAGGTGGAAGCTCTCATAACAAAACCTCGAGTGAGTGTACGCAATGTTCTTGACTCAAATCTTGTGCTTTCGCGCCGTTCCATCCCAGGCAAGCTGTTTAAAACAAGCATTTTCTACTAATAGGTAGCTGGCGGAGATGGTAGAAAGCGGCTGTAGGAAGGGAAGCGATCGCTCTTGGAGTGATGAGGGATAGAGATACACTTGGACTAAACTGTGACTATCCTCGAGTGCGATCGCTTCTACCAGTTCCCTAGTTATGGGAGATAACCGACATGCCTAGGAAAGCGATGACTATCTCAGTCTCAAGAAACTACTAATGTGCGACGAGTCGGTACAAGGCAATCAGCTTGGGTAAGGAACACCACCAAGTGGCTAGTAAGGCTACAGCTAAGGATGAGACGAAGCTGAAGGCGAAAAAGGTTTCAATGGGTGACATAGTGTTCTCCAAATTCTTCAACTCAACTCTTGTACGTGCGCTTCGGAAATTGCATCAAGTGATAGGCTGGCTACAGTGGAGGTTACGCTGCTCTATCCATTGAAGTTTTTGTTCAGACACGTCCTTGTAGAGAGCGTGCGATCGCCAATGCACCGAGAACTATTCCTGCTAAAACCGTTGTGTAGAGTTCGGCTTTGGCTTCGATTCCACTGGCTGCTGCAAAGACAAGTGCCTGAGGCAGGAGTATCGCTACGGCAGTAAGTGCTTTGATCGGGTTGCTCTTGCGTGGGGCTAGCAAGCGAGAGGATTTGAAACGAGTGACTTGCAATGGACTTTGCATATTTATTGTCCTCCAACTTTAACGCTTCAATCTATTACAAATAAGCCGCTATATCCTCACCGCATTCATCTGCGAGATAACACAGAGAGCGAAAGCGAAGACCAATCAGTTGCTCGTAGAGAGGGTTGAGCTTGCACAGGGGGGGAATGTGAGCTACAGTGCGCTCAAAGAGTTTGATATCACGCTCAAAAGGACATTGAGCAGGAATTAGTTTGCACAAGAACCGGGCTACCTTGGGGTTATGAATCTCTATGGCTTCAAGCCACTGACGTACTGGACTTAATGGACTGTTTCCAAAACTACTCTGATTCAAGACTGACATGGGTCAAATTGCTCCGCTATTGTCAATTTTTCAAGTTGACTAAGTGTTCCGGCTTTGAATCCCTTGAATTACCTCGAAAGGGTTTCTTTTTGTGTCTAACGGTTCCTTGATGGCAACAGGCAAGATTCCACAGTTGTATAGGGTACTCGTACCGACATCATTTCTTTTTCGCGGTAGCCGCTAGCCAACTGGACATTAACGTGTACCACTGCCTTGTTGAGATTTTTGAGCGGGTAATCATCACTAATCAAAGGCAAATTATCGGCAGCGTCTTGGCTGGTGATTGTGGAGCCAGCAGGGACGTATCGCCCGTCAGGGATGGTTACTCCCATGACCAACGCTTTAGGTTCTACCACGCAGTTACTGCCTATCGAGGCTTTGAAAACCATGGCTTGCATGCCGATAAAGGTATCAGAACCGATTTTGGCTGGACCATGTACCTGACATTGGTGAGCTAGGGAAACGCGATCGCTGATATAAACTCCGTAGAATTTGCCGTCTACTTCAACCACAGTTTCGCGCACCAGCATGCCTCCCACATGGGTTTCTAAAGCATGGAGTACAACACAATCTTGAACGTTGGCGTAGTCGCCTACCCAGATGGGCTGACCTTCATCGCCTCGCACGGAAGCGGCAGGGGCGACCATTACCTTTGTGCCAAGATGAACATTGCCAATGACAGCTGCCAAGGGGTGTACGTAAGCTGTCAGGTCGATATCTGGAGTTGTTTCTGCTTGGTTAAACGTTGCCAGGATATTGGTGTGGATGTTGTTCATTGGACTACCTTTCTTTGTCTTCAAACTAGTTGGATTTGGAGTTACAACTGGCTAGCTACTTATTAGCAACTTCAGTATTATCGCCATTGCTCTCCTCTGAACTGATTTAATAATATGCCGATAAAGGTGACATATCTGGGACATAAAAGTGGCAAATCGGAGACAAAACAGAATTTTTTTAAGGTTCTATTCAATCAGGGGTTAATCAAGTATATTCGAGCCGCAGTATCCATTTTTGGGTTCTTATATCCAGTGTTAAAGGTAACAAAGTAGGGACGAAAAAGTGACAATTTAGAGACAAAGTAAAAAACTTTCAAAATGCCACTTGAGATAGGATTTATAGCGGTTTTCAGTTACGTACACTACAAGTCAACTTAACGTTAGCTTGGCGGTTGTAGACGCGGAGCGGCTTCCCGTAGGGTAACCGCAGCTCTACAAACAAAACCCGCCTGCGCGGGTTATAAGAATCTTGATTTTCCGTTAGCCCGCCTGCGCGGACTAGCCTTCGGTAAGCCACTTCGCGTCTACGTTTTTATAGAAGCGAATTCCATTCGCCAAGGCTTAAGTTGACACCGATGGATAATGTCATCCCTCTACTCCAATCGTTTATTGCATAGAATTTAAACCTGCTATAGCCA
>JAIUYC010000569.1 GCA_020216575.1 Coleofasciculus sp. S288
TGGGTAGAGGAAGTAGTGGGTAACTAACTCAAGCGTTGTGAAGATGCTCTAAAGCTGTAATGCTTGTGTTACAGATGTACCTCTGTAAAGGTATACAAACGTATGACTAAATCGTAACTCTTTGTGTATCTAAACTAACAGCTAATGCCGATAATCTGATTAAGCCATCTGACTGAATAAGTATCAGCATAATGACTGAATTTTGTTTCAATACCCGTGAGTTAACGCAACTTTGTCTTGAACGTTCATAAAGATAAAGGATAGCTGCTTACACATCAGTGTTCGTTACTAAAATACTCCTGTAGATGAAAAACTATAAGCTGTTTAGCATTTATAACAGTTCTAAAATGAGTTAGGTACAGCCACCATCTCCTGACTCCTGAAATTAGGTGTACTTCATCCAACTGAGAACCGCTATAAATAAGGAATAGGGTTTAAATACTTTAACAGTTTAGTGAATGAGTAATTATCCTAAGATTTTCTCGTTTTTTTCTGGTTCAGGCTTTCTCGATCTAGGCTTTGAATTAAGTAACTATGAGATAGTTTATGTCAGCGAGATTTTTCCTCCTTTCATGAAAGCCTATCTTTACTCTAGACAATGTTTTAACTTATCCTCACCTGAATATGGATATCATGATGGAGAAGAGGCAGACATTACTCAGCTTACCGAAGGAAAACAATCCTTGCGTCTCCGAGAATTAATAGAAGATGCTCACAAGACTGCTAATATTATCGGATTTATCGGTGGCCCCCCCTGTCCTGATTTCTCAGTTGGGGGAAAAAATAGAGGCAGTGAAGGAGATAAGGGTAAATTATCAGCTTCCTATGTTGAATTAATTTGCCAGCAAAAACCCGACTTCTTCTTGTTTGAAAATGTCAAAGGATTATGGAGAACAAAAAAACATTATAGTTTTTATAAAAAACTTAAGAATAATCTTCAACTATCCGATTATATTCTAGTAGAGCGTCTGATTAATGCTATGGAGTATGGTGTACCGCAGGATAGAGATAGAATTATTCTTATAGGGTTTCACAAAAATTTAATTAAGGAACTAGGTGTAAAACTTGACACTAGTAAACAAGGATGTTTTCCGTGGGAGAATCACGTCTTGTATCCCAAGCAGAGAGTTTTCTCTTTACCTTGGCCATCTACAGCTACATTTGAGGAAAATTCTATACTGCGTTGTCCGGACGGCATTGTTCAGGAATTAACAGTGGAATACTGGTTCAGAAAAAACGATGTAATCAATCATCCTAATGCTCAACAGTATTTTCAACCAAAGGCAGGCATTAAAAGATTTGTATCTGTCGAGGAAGGAGATGATTCGAGAAAATCCTATAAGCGTCTTCATAGATGGCGTTACTCTCCTACAGTTTGTTATGGAAATAACGAAGTCCATTTACATCCTTACAAAGTACGCCGTATCTCAGTCTCTGAAGCTCTGGCGATACAATCTTTACCTAAAGAGTTTACTCTTCCAGAGAAGATGTCACTGACTAATATGTTTAAAACAATTGGGAATGGTGTTCCTTATTTAGCTGCCAAGGCTATTGCACAAACGATTCTTGATTTTTTAGGAACAGTTCCTTAACTTTCAAGAAACACGAGGCAGAGGGCAGAGGGCAGAAGGGAAGTGTTTCTTTCATGGGTAACGAGCGGTACGCCGCTTGTTGGAGGCTTTCAAGAAACACGTCTACATTCTGGGTAAGGGCGGGTTTTGTTTAGATGTTATCGGTTATACCCGGATTTGTTGGCTAAACCCGCCCCTACAAGCGCCCTGATGGCGATTTCGTATTACAAAACTCTTAATTTAAGAAATAGCCCTGCGATTGATACCCTCACAAGGGTTGAACGTTATCAAGTTTGACTGACATCTCAGGCGCGACTTGTTCGTCAGAGTTGCCTGACGTGACTTCCCGGATAGTTCGCTCAGTCAGCAGATAGTAATTACCAATCTTTTCGTGAACATCTCGGACATCTTGCTTTTCAATCACCTCATTCGTTTCGGGATTGCGGAACGTTGTCTGGAAATGTTTTACCAAATAACCCTCTGGGGTTTGCATGGTTTCTAGCGTGTCAACTGTGGCAGCGACTTCCCCAAATAGACGATTGACTTGAGTAATGACGTTGTCTTTTACCTTAAAGTGGGAGTCCATCTCATCGTCCACTTCTCGGATTTTCAACGCCCCAGACTCATCAGTCCCTTCCATCTCAAAAATTTTCTGTCCGTGCAGTTCCTCGAAGGGAATCCGTCGGCGGTGAACCACTTCCATCTGGAATTGATTGGCAATTAATTCGCGCAGTTCTTCCTTGTCAATGCCAGTGACTTCTACACTTAAATCAGGGTTAATGCGAACAATTCCTTGCTCGGATTCCTCGCCATAATTAATGGATACCTCAGCCGAATAACCGGGAAATTGTTCATCCCAGGTATAGCGGTTTTCATAAGCTGCACGAAATGCTTCATTGCCAGACATCGTTGCCGCTTCAGGCGTAGTCGTCTGGCTTGACTGGGCTTGTATTCCATTGGGCCATCCTAGAACAAAGGTAACGCTTGCCAGAATGGAACCTAGAACCCATGGTAAGAATCGGTACTTTGGTGGTTTTTGCATTGCCATTGTTTTATCCGCTACTTCTTATCAGCGATCGCGCTAAGCTGATGTGCATCTGGTTTGCATACCATTCCTTACCCTTTAGGGCAGAACCAACAAGCGCGATGTCGTTTCTGGTTTTCACTCTAGCGTCTTTTAGTCTATCTCTGGGTGGGATTGGAAGGTTTGATGTGGGGTAGTTTTCCTCAATTCTTGTTCTTCGCCAGTTGTGGGTGCATGGGTTGGCACGTCAAAAAAGAGTTCAAATTTAGCAGCAGGCAGGAAGCGCTTCAGGAATCTGAGATGATCTGCTGCGTCTTGGCGATTGAAAAATCGAGCTACAATGTGTCGTCGGGCGTCGGGTAGGAGTCGGACGATTGCCCAAGGACGAGAGTAGTCTTCAGCTTGTGAATGATGTTGAGATGAAGTTGTCCCAATCTCCCCTCTGATTTGGGTTAAGGTGCGATCGATGAGTTGCCATAGTTGGGTTCTGGTGGGGCTGGTATTATTGGGGAGCAAGCTCCAATCGCTAACTGGCGCTGGTAGCCAAGTGAGGATGTAATCGTTCTGTCCCTGTTTGGAAAGCTTCCAGGATAAACGTCGGGGTTGTTTGCTGCATTGATACCCTTTTTGGCGTAGAGTTGCACAAATGCTGTCGCCTTCTGATTGAAGGCGCAACCAGTCTGAGTGTTTCATAGGAAAATTGGGTAATGATGGTTTGATGGCGATCGCATTACAAGGCGCGATCGCTCAGGCATGTTGGCACTACACAGGGTGTTCACTGTGCTGGCCACGCGAATGAACTGAAATGGTGGTATACCTTTCGTAGAGAAGACGGGGAAACTAGAAGCGATCGACTTCTGCTAACGTTTCCCCATCTGTTTTTTTGAGTGCTTTTGCTACGCTTCGTAGCATCAACAGTTAAGATGGTAGACGATAAGAATTTAAATTTCAACCCCGATGTGCCAACTTTGAAACAATTAAGGGAGCGATTGGGGCTGACGCAAGAAGAGTTCGGCAAAGCTCTTGGCATAGCACGCAATACAATTAGCCGCTATGAATCTGGGCGTCACAAGCAGCTTAAGTTCTCGCTCGCTCAAATGAAGCGATTAGTCGAGCTTATGGAGCAAGCTGGCATATCCATTAAAGACCTTCCTGATGACATTGAGTGATTGAATGTTGTGTGTTTCATAAGAAAAATCTGGGTAATGATGGTTTTATTAGCGATCGCATTACAAGGAGCGATCGCTTAGGCATGTTGGCACGACACAGGGGTTCACTGTGCTTGCCAAGCGAATGAACTGAAATGGTCAACTACAGACAAAATGAGACACTAGAACGAAGGGCAGCTTTCTACCTATTTGACTTCTGGCTGTCTGCCCTTTGATCTAGTTCATTAACGCCATTATGACGTGCCATAACAACAGATGTCAATATGGCGCGTCAAATCTGTAGAATGAAGAAAGACAGAAGACCCCAAGAAAGCGAGTCACTTATAGAAACCCTGAGAATTGAGCGAACAAATTTATCTCAGGCTGAATTTGCAGTGCAGTGCGGCATTCCATTGCGTACCTATCAACGGTGGATTGCTGGGATAACCGAAGCGAAACTTACACCTCTTCAATGGAAGGCAATGATGCAACTGCTGCAAATCCAGTCACTAGACGAAATACCCGATGACTTTGGACCACTTAATCAATCATCCAAAAAATGATGCTT
>JAIUYC010000570.1 GCA_020216575.1 Coleofasciculus sp. S288
GTTTTGGACGGATTGACCTTACCCGTGTTTCAAGGCGTCATTATTGAACTCAAGCGCTTCGTCAACTTGCCTTTGCTCCCTGTCGTCCAACCTAAGCAGGTGGAGATCGAGCGACGCTATCAGCAAGAACGCTTGGTGCTACGGTTGCGAGTCATGCCCGGTAACTACGGAGAAGAGGCAACGCTCCAAGTCCTGCGAGGAGTAGCCTTGAAATTCTATCAGCGCCAACAGATAGAAAAGCTGAGTCAGAATGCGCTGAAGCTGGCTCAACAACTGCAACAAACCTTAGACGAATTGTGCGATCGCTCGTCCCGCTCCCCCATGCCACTCGAAGCGATGCCAGCTCTCAACCAATTGCTACAAGGTTGCGACAAGCAGCTCGAAGCATTAGCAGCGTTGCAAGCTAATCAGCACTATTCCCTATAGGTTTGATGCGGACAATTTTGCCTCCCATGCGAGCAATCCATTGCATGATTTGATTCATGCGATTAAAAGGAACTGTGAGCCATAGACTACCACTGCGGCGAATTGGGCAATTCATTGTGTTCGTCTCTTGTCGCAGTCCGCTCACTTCATACAGAAAAACACGGCTATTGGGTTCTATCGTCTCCTCTGGCTCTAGCTGTGGCTTGGACTCTGATACTAAGGTGCGATCGAGCATGTTACTTGCTGATGGAGGAGCAGGAGAGACAGGGAGAGTACTACTACCGACTGCTACTTGGTCTGAGAACTGTGACAGACACGCTTCCTGCTTTTCAAGCACCGTGGGTTGGAGAAAGATAGGCACTTTCAACACGATTGGAATCGTAATTTCGCATCCATCTAGATAAGGATTGGAGGAGTGAGACGTTATCATCTGTTTTACCCCTGACTTGAACAGAAACTAGATGAGAGCCCCTGCTATTGTAGGCAGGGGCTTGTTTCAAGGCGTGCTCAATTAGTATCCGTTTTTCTCTACGCACTTTGGCTCTTTTTCAATCACGATGGGTGCGACGTAAACAGGGATTTTCAAAACAATAGGTACGCATACTTCGCAGGCACGCTTGTAGTATTTGTCGTAGTCTTCTTTTTTGAAGGCGTCTTGATCAGTGTTGAAGGTGTCTTGATCGGTTGCGAGTGTCATCACTAATACCTTAGAACTCAATACACTTAATGATGTCAAAGATCCATGACAATCCGCAGTACCCTTGAGGGTACTTTATAGACCTCGCGATCAAGAACCTTATGGGCGCTCTCACGCAGCGCTAGCGCCGCCTTTCAGTTATAGCAGAAGCCTCAGACAGGGTTAGGTAAACAGGACTTACGCATGAGTCCCAAATATAGTAAGGGCGAATGGCCATTCGCCTCTACCAATGGCGGTTCAAAAGGAAATTTGCGTAAGTCCTGGTAAAAACAGCTGTTGCGCCGTGACGTTTGATGAGTTTATGCTGATAGATGAGATTAATTATCAACTAGAGTTAATTTGTAAGATAAGGATTTGATGTGGGTAAATTGAAGAACGTTTCAATGTTTAGTCTAGAGGGGCGGTTCGTCGGTTTTATCGATGAGTTTAAGGAAAAACCCAAACGAATACGGCTCGCGACATCCGGAGGAGAACGCTGGATTAAGCTCTCAAAAGAGCTGCGCGGTTCCTTATCCGAGACACTACAACCGGGAGACTGGATACAGATTTCTGGCGAACAGAATCTCAAGAAGACTGGCGAACTAAAGCTGAAAGCGTATCAGGTAACATTATCAGCTCCAACGCAGCAACAGAGTGCTATTTCAGAGGACACACAGAACTCTCCAAAAACACTCTCCCCATCCCCCCATCCTCCCCGCTCCGCCTCTTGTGTCATGGTTTGTAAAAAATCCTCTTGCTGCAAGCGAGGGGCGCGTGAGGTGAGTCAGGCATTGGCAGAGTCATTGCGCGATCGCGGACTAGCAGACCAAGTTGTCATTAAAGAAACGGGCTGCATGAAGCAGTGCAAGCACGGTCCGTGTATGGTCTTTATGCCCGATAAATCCCGTTACACCGGAGTTGAGCCGAAAGAAATTCCCATGCTTATTGAAAAGCACTTTGCCGCTAAACTGAATCCATAAGAAAGTAAACTAAAAGTCTCTCCCGCCAATTGACGGATGAGATATCGTTGCTGCAAGTTGGGTGAAGTGCTGATGACAAATTTACCGCCAGATCGACGTGACCCTCGTCTCGGTTTTGATGAATTAGTGGGTGTAGTTGTCGCCTTCGCTGCGATCGGCACGATTCTCTTTGTGTCAATGCGTGAAAAGGAGGGGGGATTCAAGTTTGGAAACTGGTTTCCTGTATTAACGGCTCCTCTGGCAAGTCCGGAACCCACAATTAGTCCTGTCCCACCAGAGGCTTTACCAACGCAGGTGGAAGAAGAGAAGACACCGTTCCCTCAATTAAGAGCGCCTGCTCCTGTAACTCCTGCTTCACCCATAACTCCAGTGGCTAGGGAACGGGAAAGAGAATCGCAAGTGACGCCGATTGCTCCCGCCGCCTTGATACCCGTATCTCCGACACCCATATCTCCAACTCCAGCTAAAACGGTTAACTTCTCAGATGTTCCACAAGACTTCTGGGCGCGTCCCTACATTGAAGCACTAGCTGGGCGCGGTATTATCGTCGGCTTTGAAGATAATACCTTCCGTCCCAACCAACCCGTAACGCGGGCAGAATTTGCGGCTCAGTTAACACAAGCGTTTGACCAGAAAGCGGTAGCTCAGGCTCAAAACTATAACGATGTGGCCAGCAATTTTTGGGCAGCATCAGCAATTCGGGAAGTGACTCAAAGCGGTTTTTTGAAGGGATATCCTGGAAATGTATTTCAACCAACTCAACAAATTCCTAGGGTGCAAGCTTTGGTAGCTCTGACTAGTGGACTGCGTTTAGTTCCAACATCAACTCCTGTCGAAGTTGTACAGGTTTATCAAGACGCCAACCAAATCCCTAACTACGCGACTCAGGCAGTGGCAGCAGCTACAGAGCGTGGACTTGTGGTTAATTATCCAAATCCCAAGTTACTCAGACCAAATCAAGATGCCACTCGTGCAGAGGTTGCAGCTATGGTGTATCAAGCCATGGTGCAAGCCGGTAGGGTGGAACCGATTCCTTCTCAGTACGTGGTCAATCAGTAGAGATATTACCTCTAAGAGGATATCTGAAACGTCACAATCGAGACGCTTAGACAGTGGAGATCCCCCTAAATCCCCCTTAAAAAGGGGGACTTTGAGCCTAATTTTCCTCCTTAAAAAGGGGGATCAAAGCAACTTTTAGCATTTCTTAGATATCCTTTCTCATATCTTGCACCTGGCGGTTGAAACCGCAACTACACAAACGTAGACGCGAAGCGGCTTGCCGTTCGGCGAAGCCGTTGCTGAAGGCTAGGCTAACCTGCCTGGAGCAGGTTACAAAACCCTTGATTTTTGGTTAGTCCGCGCAGGCGGACTTGGTTTTTATAGCCCCAGAATTCCATTGGAGAGGGCTTGGTGCAAGATATGAGCTTTAATACTATCTACCTCAGCTCAACTTTTTTCAGCGCATCTTCAGCTGCATTTTTCTCAGCAGCTTGTTTGCTGCGACCCATGCCTTCACCGTACACTTTACCGCCTACACGCACTCGGGCAGTGAATATTTTGGCATGATCGGGTCCGGATTCTGCAATTATGGAATATTCGGGATTTTTGCCGATATTCGCTAGCGCCCATTCCTGAAACCGACTCTTGAAGTTGATATCAGACTGAGCAAAAACAATACTGTCAGCTATTGGCATAAACAGAGCTTCTACAAACTCGCGAACCTTGTCAATGCCTGAATCGAGAAAGTAGGCTCCGATGATCGCTTCAAAGGTGTCACTCAGTAACGATGAGTTTTGGCGACCTCCTTCTAAGATAGTACCTTTTCCTAATCGCATCTGGTCGCCGATATGCAGGTAATTCGCTAAGGTGGCGAGTTGTTTTTCGCTCACTAACCTAGCTCGCAGGCCAGTCAGTTTGCCTTCACTCATCTTCGGATAACGCAGATAAAGCAACTCGCCAATTAAAAAACCGAGTACAGCATCGCCGAGAAACTCCAAGCGTTCATTGTCTTCGACTTCTTCCGGGTGTTCGTTGAAGTACGAGCGATGAGTAAGCGCACGAGTCAGGAGTAAAGAATGTTTAAAGCGTGGCAGTTTAGGCATTTCTTTGTATCTCCCACCTCGGGAAATTAATTGAGTAGAATCAATCACAAGACTATTTTTTCTAGACTAAACATCGTAAGTAACAACGATGTTTAGCCTAATTATTTTTTGTGTAATGTGGGTT
>JAIUYC010000571.1 GCA_020216575.1 Coleofasciculus sp. S288
CTGAGGAAGAAGAGGGACACCAACTCGTTTATCGCGGAGCCAACTACGAACCTACCACTCCTACTGTTGAAATCGCAGAGGGTGAAATTGCAGGAAAATATCGAGGTCAGCTTTGGAGAGCTCACAACCCGGTCAAGGCTCCTCCTGTTTCTCAACCAACCTTAAACATTAAGTACCGAGGCGCTGGTGTTACAGAGCAAAACCCTCCCACATCTGTAGTTAAAACGAGTGCGATAGAAGAAGCAGAAGGGATTCCCCACGTTGTCTTAGAACCACACTCTCGCTAAACTAATCCAAGTTGAATAGAGGGGATATAGCGACGGGCAGCAATCCGCTTTTGAAGTAGATGAAACGCTTGATGATTCTCTTCAGCACGCAGCCATGCATCAAGATACACTTGCTCGAATAGATCGTGTTGGGCATGGCTACCACCAATCTCGTACAGGCGGGGCAGTGTCGGTCTGAGTTGAGCGATCGCTCTTTCCCATTCTCCTCGAGCGTGGGCAACCATTCCTCTGGCAGTAGGCAGCGCAACTTCAGTCCACGTCTGCTGGATGCAAGGTTTGGCAATTTTAGCATACTCTTGCATGCTCAACAGCATTTCGGTTACCCAGTCAGTTCGACCTGCTCGTGCTAAAGCGTAAACATAATGCAAGTCTTGAAAGGGCAAAGCATGCTCGTGAATTCGTGGAGTCAGGTAAGCTGTCAGTTCCTCCCAATGGTTGCCGACATTTACCCCCCTCAGTTCCAACCGCAAGAGTACTTGAATCGCACCGATTTGGTCTTTGGAAGACTCTTTAGTGGCACGCCCCCAGATGTGGGCGTCATAGAGTGCCAGGACTTTTTGAAAATCTTCCTTCTCCAGGTAATAAAGGGCGACATGCCACCAATTGTGCGTGTGCAGCATTGAATTGCAGGTTTCCCAGGTATCCGAGAGGCTTTCCATCCAGGCAATCCCCTCGTCAATTCGCCCCTGTGTTTCCATGACGTGAGCAACGGCATGGTGCGCCCACGGGTTATTGCGGTTCATTTGTGTGGCTAATCGCCCTGCTTCTTCTGCTTCTTGCAAGCGGTGGCACTGTTCTAAGCCAAAGGCAATCATGCCGTAGAGGTAGTGATTCTCGCGATTGGCAGGGAGAACGTTTTCGGCAATTCGCAGCAGTCCTTCTTTGTTGCCGAGGTAGAAGTAGTGATACTGCCCCATCTGCACGGAGAGAACGTCACGGGGAAACGTTTGGGCTATTTCTTCGTGATAGGCGATCGCTTGATCAATTGCACCCGTTGCCCAAGCGTCAATTGCCTTGACATAAAGCGTTTCGCGCTCATTCGCCTTGGCTAGATGCATTTTAGCCGCTTGAAGATAAGGCGCGGCTTGATGACGAGTCTTCGCACTTTCTTGGCAGAGGTAAAACGTGGCGGCATATGCATTAGCGATCGCACAAGTTGGATCTGCCTCAATCCCTTTGAGAATGGCTAGAGCATCATTACCATAGCTCAGAGACTGGTGCATGTAGCGATTAATCGCTGCGATCGTTTCTGTTGAATCTGTCGTAACGTCCAGTCCTTGAGCGTCTCTCAACATTTTTTCCCTCACAACTGCCTTTATCTGCAACACACAACTAACCGAAGTCTGATGCACGGATTTCCCCAATCCCCCTGAAATTAGGGAGGCTATGGAGAAGTTTCAGAGCTGAAATCCCTGAAATTCTGTGAATGGCATGCAAGTCTTCTGGAGATTAGCCATTTAAAATACGGTAAATCGGTAGATTTTATGTATTTACTATAAACGAGAGTATGGCATAGAGCAAGAGGTGTGGTTTTACGGAACCTCTCATAAGTCAGTGGACTTCTTGCGTAAATAGCCTAGAAAAGAGTGATAAGTGTTACATCAACATCGCTTGAACTGATTTTTACAAGTCTTTGCTGGGTGCCTTCTCGCGATCGCTACATAGACCCAACTAGACGACTACATAGGTCAGTGAACGAGTTTTTTACACTAGAGGAGAACACAAAGGAGAAACGAGCGTGTCTATTGAAGCGTGGAAACAGTTCTATCAGCTTTTAGAGCAAGATAAAACCCTGCAACAGAGGCTTACTGCTGCTTATCACAGAGATATGGCTATTGCGTTGCTGATTCAATTGGGTAAGGAAAAAGGCTACAGTTTTACTGCCTCGGACATAGAAAAAGCGATCGCTTCTGCGCGGAGAGAGTTATCGGAGTCGGAGTTGGAGGCTGTTGCTGGGGGACAAGGTATGGCGTTTCCTCAACCTTGGATGCAATTGCTGATTTCAAGCCCTTAGTGATGAGTCCTGAGTGCTGAGAGTAAAGTCAAAAACAGTCAGGGTTGCTTGATTTTTTGTTTGGGTTAGATTGGGGATGTTTCTTCTGGGTAGGTGGGTTGCGGCGTTCTGGGGTTATGTCGAACATGATGGTAAAGGTCAGGTTTGGCATGACATGCCGCAGGACTTGCAGGTGTCCTTCCGCATCACTTCGGCTGCGAAGGCGACAAACAACCCGATGCTGCTTGTTTGGGGCGTTTTCGGAGGTGGTAGCCATGTTTTTTAAGGGTGGTACGAATGACAGCAATTTGTTGCGCGACACTGAGTGCCTCGCTTGCTTTGGATTTCCTCATGGGGTATTTGTAGATAGGTTGAATGGAGAGCGATCGCTTAAAAAGGTGCGATCGCCCTCTGGAATTCAATAACCTTCTGAACCCAAAATTGTTTGCAACCCCCGCACTAATCGCTCAATTCCCTCTGCCACCGTCTCTTTTTGCAACGCACCATAAGCAACCCGCAGATAACACCCATCCTCCATTCCAAACGTTGTACCGGGCATCACCGCCACCCGATGTTCTCGAATCAATCGCTCCACTAACTCAAACGCATCTAGCTTCGCGTGTACCTTCAAGAAAAAATAGAACGCACCATCAGCAGGCGCGATCGCACACAACCCATCCAAGCGTTTCAAGTAATCCAGCGCCAATTCTCGCACAGAAGCGATCGCCTCAACATGCTTTTTACAGTAACCGCCTCCAGCCTGTAACGCTCCTAAAGCCGCATACTGAGAGATGACTGGAGGACAAATCAGAATCGTATCCTGAATTTTCTTAACCGGAACGAGCAAGTGTTCTGGAATCACCATATACCCAATGCGCCAACTGGCGAACCCATAAGCTTTGGAGAGCGAGAATAGAGAAATCGTATGTTCGCTACTTTGGGGAAACGCTCTCGGCGAAACGTGCTTCACCCCGTTGTAGGTAAAATACTCATACGCTTCGTCACTGATGTGGTAGATTCCGCGATCGCGACAAATTTGATTCACCTCGTGCAACACTTCTTGTGAATACACTGCCCCCGTGGGATTATTAGGGGAAATCGTGACAACGGCTCGTGTTTTCTCCGTAATGGCTTGAGCGATCGCATTTGGACGAAGCTGGTAATTATTATCGGTTGCTACCAGTACTGGATGACAACTCGCCATTACTATCGCCATTTCGTGGTTGAAATAATAAGGTGTTTGGAGAATAATCTCGTCGCCAGGAGAAGTAATAGCAAGAACCGCGTTCATAAACCCCATGTTGCTGCCTGCGGTGACAACAATGCAGTTTTGCCCGTTAATCTCGATGCTGTTTTCGGCGTTCAGTTTTGCTTCAATCGCAGACAGCAAGGGGGAAATTCCCTGGATGGATTGGTACTTGTGATTTTCTGGATTGGCAAGGAACTGAGATAAAAATGCGATCGCATCTGGTGGTGGACCATAATAAACAACACCCTGTCCCAAAGAAATCGTTCCAGGGTTGCGGCGAATCAGTTCCCCGACAATAGGAATCAGCGGCGACTGCACCGCCTGCATGCGAGAGGATAAAGTTGACATTCGCTCCAGATACATTTGCTAGGTTTAATTTTCCCCTAGATGGAGGTTGAGACTATGCCGAATCTCAAAGACGACGACAACGCCGTGCGCGATGTGCTGACTAACGCCAAAGTAATTGCCGTTGTTGGTCATTCGGATAAACCCGAGCGTACCAGCTATCGCATCGCTCAATTCTTGCGGGAGGTAGGCTATAAAGTCTATCCTGTCAATCCAACCGTGAGCGAGATTGATGCTCAGCCGAGCTATGCTTCTCTAAAGGAAGTACCGGAGTCTGTAGATATTGTCAACGTTTTCCGCCGTTCAGAGTATCTGCCGGAGGTTGTTGACGAGGCGATCGCGGTGAATGCTAAAACAGTATGGACGCAATTGGGCGTCTATGATAAACTGTCTGCTCAAAAAGCGCTGGATGCAGGACTGAACGTGGTG
>JAIUYC010000572.1 GCA_020216575.1 Coleofasciculus sp. S288
GACAGGTTCTGTAATCCGAGTCAAATTCAACTGGCGGTTGCCAGACAAAATCCCTTCATAGAGCTGCTGAAACAACCGCTTTTGGTCTTCGTTGGGTTGCCAGCTTAGGGTTTGCTGCCAAACCTCCGCCATCTCTGGTAGCACCCAAGAGCTTTGAGGATGGGTCATTGATAATTGGTGATTGGTGATTGGTAATTGGTCAGTAGTAAAAAACAACTGACAACTAACATCAAGCAGCAGATTGCGGCTGGGTAACTCTGCTGACTAAACTAGCGGGGTCAACAGCTTTCAGTTCTCCATGATTAAGTGTCCAACAGCCGTCAGCAATTTGCAATAATTCGCCGGCATCGTGAGTAACAACCAAGAGCGTCCAATCAGTCTTGAGTTTTGCCAAGAGATTGACTAGCTGACGCCGCATCGACCAATCTAGCCCTGCGGTTGGTTCATCTAACATCAGTATGTTGGGTTGCCGAATCAACTGCACGGCTAGCGCAAGGCGTCGCTGCTGCCCCCCGCTCAGGGCATGGGGCGAGGCGCTTAACGGTAGGTCTGCCAGTCCAACTTCGTTTAGGGCATTGTAAACCTTTTCGGAACCCAACTCTGGATGCCCTAGCCGCAATTCTTCCAAAATCGTACCACCGCAGAAATGCCGTTCTGGAAACTGAAAGACCAAGCCCCCCAATTTTTGCAATTGTTCCGGGGTGAGTTCCTGCTCTCGCCAGAAGACGCCACCTGCTGTTTGCTCTGCCAGTCCTGCCAAAATTTCCAATAATGTCGTTTTGCCAGAGCCACTCGGACCAATCACAAGTCCCAATTGTTGCGGTGGGAGTTCCAGACTCAGGGATTTTAAGATAGCGATGGGGGCAGCCGGAGGATGATAAGTCAGGTTTTTGAGATACAGCATCAATATCCGTACAAGAAAAGAATTTTTTGGAAGTTAAGGAGCTAGCTCCTGCGGAGCCGCTTTGTTAATACTACTAACGAGCAACGTGCAACTTTTGGAATGCTCGTCGCTACAATTGGATTTACGCTGAAGAGATGGAGTCAACGAGAAAGCAGTAGCGGCTAACTTCCACGCTCAATGGCTCTTCTCAATTGTGGCAAACTAGACCTTGATTCTCCCAATCATTACAAAACCCTGATCAACTGGAACCTCGAATCAACCCCAACGTCAGACTTTAAGCAAGCACAATCTTTCGTGAGGATGACAATGAAAAATTGGTTTCCCGCACCCAAACGAACGGCGACAGCCCTTGCCAGTGCAGCAGCGATGGTACTCGGTTTGTGGGTAACGCCCACGCTTGCCGGAGATCCGTTTCGCTCCAGCGAGCCTCGTGACATTGGCACCAATACTGAAGCTGCTTTTGACTCCATCTTCAAGGAAGGAAACTACAAAGAAGCCGAGCGCTACCTCCGCGTAGCGGAATCCACTGAACCGAACGAACCCCTAGTTTATGCCCTGCTCGCGTCTCTGGCTTACACTCAGGAGGATTGGAGTACCCTCAAGAGCTACGCCTCCAAAACCCTGCAAACCGCCGAGCAACTAACTAGCACTGACCCCTTACGCGGCAATCTTTACACGGCAGTGGGTCATTTTTTAGAAGGGGCTTACCAGTTCACGCAGGAAGGCCCAGTGGGAGCTTTGACGAAATTGCAGAGAGTCTTCAAATATCTTGATGAAGCGAAAAAAATTGACGCCAACGATCCAGAGTTAAACTTGCTGACGGGTTACATGGATTTAATGCTAGCAGTCAATTTGCCGTTTTCTGACCCCGCGCAGGCAATTAGCAAGTTAGAAAATTATGCCGATCCTGATTATTTGGCGTATCGGGGTATTGCGGTTGGCTATCGAGATTTGAAACAGTATTCTAAAGCACTAGAGTTTGCGGATCGAGCTTTACAATTGGCTCCTGATAATCCAGAAGTACTATACTTAAAAGCCCAAATTCTGGTAAGCCAGGGTAAGAATCAAGAAGCTCTAGAATTATTTAACAAAGCTCTGGAAAAAAAGGCTCAATTACCTACCGAGAGTGTGGCGCAAATGACATTCGAGCGGTGCAAGACCCAAAATCGCCTCGACCAAGGTAGCCGGAACTGTGACGGTGAACGAGATCAAGTCAGACAGGAAAATACCTAGTACATCATGGTGGAAATGAGCCTACCATCTGAAAACTTGCTCCAAAGTCCAGAAACTCACATCTTACACTAGCCGCATTACCCGCCTGGGGTTCAAACCCCAGGCTAACAGCTAAAGTCTTCTGAAGAAGACTGAGTAAGAGTTTCAGTCCATGACAGCTCATTAAATTCTTCTCCTGGCAAAACAACACAAACCAGTGTTTGTTTGTCCGAACTACTTTCTATTGTTAATCGTCCGCCATGTAATTCAGCTAGGCGTTTAGCAATAATTAGCCCTAATCCGGAGCCTTGTTGTTCGTAGAGTTTCCGTTCAAATTGCATGTAAGCTCCTATATTAGCAATCTGCGCCTTTGTCATACCTCGCCCTCTATCTATAACACGCAGTATAAAGGTATTATCTTTTAGGCTACTAATGACACGAATCGGGGTTTCAGGTGGGGAAAATTTGAACGCATTGTCAATAATTTCTTCTAAAATCTTCCTGAATTTTAATTCAGGCATTCGGACAGTTACTTCTTGGAGTTCTAGGTGTAGGTCGGTTTCTCTTGTGGCTTGCTTTGCTTTCTGAAGGGCAACTTCTGTAATAATTGCTTGGCTATAACTTTTTTCTCCGCTTCTACGTAACGCCTCAACTTGCTCTGGATCGGCTGCTGTTATTTCAAGCTGAGCGTATAGCAAAAAATTCTGTGTAAGTCTGTAGAGGCGTGTGCCAGAAGCATAGATTTCCTCTAGCATTTCTAAAGCTTCATCGCGTTCCATTGCATCGTAGCAGTCGATGAGGAGTCTAGAAAGACCAAAAATACCATTTAACGGGGTATGGAGTTCGTGAGGAAGAGAGTGAATGAGGTTACCGCGCAGCTCGTCTAATTTTTTCTCGGATTGTCTCTTCAGAACGTCCTGCTTTTTTAATTGAGTCGTAACTATACTCAGCAGTTCATCTCTAGTAAATGGCTTTTCTAAATAATCATCCGCTCCCATTGCCATCCCTTTTCTTCGGTCAGATTTTGCTGTTTTTGCTGTTAGAAAAACAAAAGGAATTGTCTCGGTGTATGGGTTGGTGCGTAACTGTGAGAGAACGCCATAACCATCGAGTTGGGGCATCATAATGTCACAAATTATCAAATCGGGTTGAGCAGCCAATGCTAACTCTATACCCTGCTGACCATTAGCTGCTCCTATCACCTCGAAGTTTTCAGCCTCAAGCATCTCAAGGGTATTTTCTCGGATATTTTCCTCATCCTCTATTATCAATATTTTTGCCATAGATTTTAATTTAATCTACAAATAAATGTGACTTTGACTAATTTACGGAAGCAATATATCCAAGCCTTAATCAACAATTATCGGCTCATATAATCATTCTGAAACATCTGTGAAATTGGCTTTTTTAACATGGATGCCTAGCGGCTTGCCGCAGGCTACCGCTCCAGACACTCCAGTCCGCTCCAGGAGAGAAAAAGAGGTTCTCATAAATCATTTAGGATTGCTATATAAGGACTCTCATACTACACGGTAGCTACCTTTGAACTCACAGGGATCAGTAGATTTACTGAAAGCTCGTCTTATAAATTGATGCTCTATCAAAGAAATTTTGGCAGTAGCTTACCGATACGTAAGTGCTTGCTTGAGTACGGCTGAAGTTGAATCGGCAAAAAGGGTTCATACCAAATCCGCTTTCATAAACCTGTTCTTTCTAGTCGTAGAGACGTACTCTACTCCTGTCGGGCGTTGCCCGCGGGGCTTCGCCTCGCTTGCTCGCTACGCTGCGCCCGCCTACGGCTAACGCTAACGGAGAATGCTTTGCATAGCAGACGCTCTGATTTGTTTGAATCCTTTCATCGAGCCAGTAATGTTAGTACAATCGCGGACACGAGGCTGGGACTATCCATTCTCAAGACGTGTGTGGACTTGCACCGGGGGGGGATTGCGGTTGAGAGTGAAGTCGGTGTAGGAACAAGGTTTACGTCAGCTTACCCACTCGCAGACCGCTGAAAGAACTAAATGGATTCGGTAGAATCATGATCGACGCCGAGCCTGAGTCTAGAGCATTAACTCAGGGATCCAGGCAATAAAATGTGTTGCGGTGTTCTGATGCTTTTCCTCCTGTTGGGTCATTCCTGAATACCTTGTCTAGGAAATAACGATGCAAGACTGTCTTACC
>JAIUYC010000573.1 GCA_020216575.1 Coleofasciculus sp. S288
ATCTCTGGGAATTGTGCCAGCCGTTGCTGAGTACATGCCAGCAATAGGTCTTCTAGGGGAGTCTCCAGTAACGGCAAAATCGCTTGAGTTTCCGGATCGCCAAAGCGACAATTAAATTCCAGAACCATTGGGTCGCCCTCCGGGGTAATCATCAATCCTGCGTAGAGGACACCCCTATAGTCGATGCCTCGCTGACGTAAAGCATCAACAGTCGGCTGGAGGATTTCTTGTTCGATTCGTTCCATCAAGGCAGGCGTCGCAATGGGGGCTGGGGCATACGCTCCCATACCTCCCGTGTTTTCTCCAGTATCCCCCTCACCAATCCGTTTGTGATCTTGAGCGGGAAGTAGGGAGCGAACGCTCACGCCATCACTCAGAGCTAAAACAGAAACTTCTTGACCCGTCAGACACTCTTCGATCACCACCGTGCTAAATCCCTGCTTAAAGAGAGACTCAACAGCGGCTTGTGCCTCCTCCACCGTTGAGGCGACGACGACCCCCTTGCCAGCTGCCAAGCTATCTGCTTTCACCACAATTGGGGCACCTTGCTCACTAACATAAGCGATCGCTGCCTCAATGTCTGTAAACGTAGCAAAACGGGGTGTCGGAATGCCAGCCGATTGCATTAACGTCTTAGCCCAAGATTTACTCGCCTCAATCTGGGCTCCTTCCTTAGTTGGGCCAAAAACCATAATATTTTGGTCTTGACTTTGGAGATAGTCTGTGATGCCCAGTGCCAGCGGGAGTTCAGGACCAACAACCACTAAAGAGACATTTTGAACAAGAGCAAACCGGGCAATTCCCTCAAAATCATCAACTCGTAAGGAAAGATTCTGGCAACGCGATCGCGTTGCTGTGCCACCATTACCAGGAATACATATAACCTGTTTGATGCGTTGCGATTGCAGCAATTTCCAGGTGAGGGCATCTTCTCGTCCCCCATTACCAACTACCAAAACCTTCACGTTAGCCTCGCGCTCCAGAAGAATTGAACTTTTCGATAAACACGGCCTTTCTTACGGTCGGTAGGTCTGCCTTTCAAACAGTGACCCGTGAACTTTTCTTGTGTTAGCGAAGCGGGACGCAGTCCGGAGAGCATGAACCCACCCGTCCTACCTTCCACCAATCGGTGGAGAACTAAAGCACAAGGGGATGTGAGAAGCTACCAGTTATCACAAATCACCGTTCGCTGAACACTGTCAAGAGCAGAGTCGCAGCAGTCTGCGGCAATCTATTGTCATTGACGAATTCACGCTCGCAGAACTCATAACTCCAAAGTCTCAAGCTTTTAAGTTAAACAAATGTTCTACATTATGCCATGGGATTACCAGATGACTGCTACAGTTCTGACACGACTGAGGAAAAAGCATCGGAAAGAAATGTGCCAAACTGGGTTTGAGCAATTGGGTTATCGTGCAGTTTGCATTTGATAGCTGGTCTGTTCCCAAGTCCTGATTGAGCGTAAATACTCAGTTAGCTGACCTGTGTAAACCTGACGAATTTGTATGAGACTTTAGTGTATGGCGACGAGTATTGTTACCGGTGTTGCCGGTTTTATTGGTTCTCACCTAGTAGAAGCACTTTTGAGCCAAGGCGAGAAAGTCATTGGTGTCGATCAATTTAATGATTACTACGATCCGAATCTTAAGCGCAACAACGTTGCAATTTTTAAAGATCATCCTAACTTTGAGTTAATAGAGGGCGATATTCAGGCTCTTGATTGGAAAGCCCTCCTGAATGATGCGGAAGTAATCTATCACCAAGCTGCTCAAGCCGGTGTCCGTGCCAGTTGGGGTGAGGGCTTTCGGGCTTACACCGAGCGCAATATCAATGCCACCCAAATCCTGCTGGAGGTGGCGAAGGATGCCAAACAGCTAAAGCGGTTTGTTTTTGCCTCAACTTCTTCTGTGTATGGAGATGCAGAAACTCTACCCACCTCAGAAGCAATTTGTCCTAAACCTGTCTCTCCTTATGGGATTACAAAGCTAGCTGCTGAACGTCTGTGCCAACTGTATCAGCACAACTTTGGCGTTCCCTTTACCGCGCTCCGCTACTTCACTGTTTACGGACCCCGTCAGCGCCCGGATATGGCGTTTCACAAGTTCTTTAAAGCGGTTATCGCGGATGAAGCCATTCCTATTTATGGGGATGGACAGCAAACGCGAGATTTTACGTTTGTTAGTGATGCGGTTGCTGCAAATCTCGCGGCTGCCACAGCACCAGCCGCAATTGGTGAAGTTTTTAACATTGGGGGTGGAAGCCGAGTGGTGTTAACTGAAGTCCTCGACACGATGGAGCAAATTGTCGGGCGTCCAATTCGCAGAAACTACGTCGAGAAGGCAATGGGAGACGCTCGTCACACGGCTGCTGATGTTTCTAAGGCGAAAAATCTGATTGGCTATCAGCCAAAGGTTCCCCTTGCTGAAGGATTGAAGCAGGAATGGGACTGGATTCAGTCGCTGTATAGCTAAGGGGATTAAGTGTAAGGTTAGAAGGTTGGAAGGTTAGAAAAATCGCTAAGTAGAGCGACATAAATAAACACAGCCTAGTTGTAGGGTGGGCATTGCCTATTATTTCCTCCGGACTCGAACGATAGGATTTTAACGAGCAATGCCCACCTTACGTTTAATTCTGTTTATTGTTCGCTTTTTTGCTGCTGGTAGCGCTGTTTAAATTCGTGCTGCTGTTTTTTGTGATCGACAATAGGAGCGGGGTAGCCGCAAGCTTTGCGATCGCTCTCTGGTATTTTGCCTGTAATCAGATATTCTGTATCGAGAGAACTCAGTTCTGGTAGCCACTGCCGGATATATTCCCCTTCCGGATCGTATTTTTGGGCTTGGCTAGCTGGGTTAAAAATCCGCACGGGTTTGGGGTCCATGCCACTGGAAGCACTCCACTGCCATCCGCCGTTGTTGGCGGATAGGTCACCGTCGTAGAGTTTTTGCATGAAGTATTTTTCTCCCCACTGCCAGTTAATCAGCAAATCTTTGGTCAGAAAACTGGCAACAATCATCCGGCAACGGTTGTGCATCCACCCGACTTCGTTGAGCTGGCGCATGGCAGCATCAACAATGGGATAGCCTGTTTTACCCTCACACCAGGCTTGAAAAAGCGTTTCGTCATTGTCCCAAGGAAAGTCTTTAAAGGTGTCGCGATAGGGTCCATCTGCTAGTTCGGGGAAGTGGTATATGGCATGTTGGTAGAACTCCCGCCAAGCGAGTTCCTGTTGCCAAGTTCGGATGCTATCGCGAGCTTCATCACTGCGGCTGTCACGATAAGTAGCCTCGGCAGCCTCCCAAACAGTGCGGATGCCAATGGCTCCAAATTTGAGAGCAGCGCTTAGTTTAGAGGTGCCATCGACAGCAGGAAAGTTACGCTGTTCTTGGTACTTATTGATAGTCTGGTCACAAAACTTTTCTAGCTGTTCTTGCGCCGCTTCCTCTCCTGGCTGAAGTAACAGCGGATTTTCCCAAACATATCCCAAATCTTTGGCTGTGGGCAATGCGATCGCACCCGCTTTCTGGGCAGCTAATTGCTCTTGTTCATTTAATCCCTCAACCTGTGTGAGGCCTTCAACAGGCTTAGCTTTGGGTTTACTACTCCAGTTTTTCCAAAAGGGCGTGTAAACGGTGTAGGGTTTCTTGGAGCCAGTAAAGAGTTCTTCAGGGGCATGGAGTAGTTGATCCCAATGGTTGTGGACTTGGATACCCTTTTGTGTGAGCGCTTCAGCAACAGTGCGATCGCGTTTTTGAGCATAAGACTCCACATCCCAATTCCAGAACACTGCCTTAGCGTTTAAAGCGGCTGCCAAGGCTGGGATGGCTTTGCAGGGGTTTTCATGGAGAATCAATAACTGACTGCCAACAGCCACATAGCGCTGTTGTAACGCTTGCAAGCAGCCAATCATGTAAGTCACTCGTGCTGGTGCCACGTCGTCGCGTTCCAGAATATTGGGGTCGAGGCAAAATACTCCTACCAGCTTTTGGCTTTGTTGTCGGGCAGCGGCAAGTCCAATATTGTCTGAAAGACGTAAATCGCGGCGATGCCAGAACAGAATTAAGTCGGACATTCAATCAATGCTTGAAATAATTAGCTACTTTTGTCAGCTTAGACGCTAGGGTTGCCAGCAATTCAAAATTCAAAATTCAAAATGCCTTAACTCAGTATTATCGAGGCTTATAGCAACTGCAATAACGCAACTCAGGACTTACGCAAAGAAAGTCTCTCAAGCATCAATTGTAGGGGCATGGCATGCCATGCCCCTACCAGATGTGGTGTCTGTGCGTAAGT
>JAIUYC010000574.1 GCA_020216575.1 Coleofasciculus sp. S288
AAGCCTCATCAGCACTGGAGGACTACCGCCACTACCTCGATCGCATCGCCCAATTTCGCTCTCACAATCTCCCAGAAGAAGTGGAGCAAACCCGCAACCGGGACAGTCTCACGGGACGGCAAGCATTCCTGCGGTTGCGAGCGGTTCATCTCGGTGAGCAGAAATACGAGCCAGTAACGCTTTCACTGGGTGAGGTAGCGGATACAGACGCAGAACTGGAGGCGATGCTGGGTCACCCCGATGCTGATAAGCGTTACGATGCTTACCGTTCCGTGCGTCAGGTGATGCAGCAGCACAACTTGCTGCATGGGTTTATTCTCAACACCATTGCTCAAGATCACCGTATTGAAAGCCAGATGCGAGGCTATCCCTCCACCTTGCACAAGCAACTATTGGCAGATGAGGTACCGGAGTCAGTTTTCCGAGTGATTATGAATGAAGTTGGCGATCGCTTCGAGCTGTTCCAACGCTATTATCAGTTGAAAGGAAAAGCGATCGGTCAGAAAATCCGCACCTGCGATCTCTATGCTCCCTGGAGTACGGACGACGAGCCGCCAACGTCACTGGACTACAAAACGGGTGTGGAAATCCTCATAGAGGCTCTCAAGCAGTTTGATGTCTTTTATGGGAATAGGGCGGAAGAATTCTTTTTGAGAAACCATGTAGACGCCAAGGTGCGTGCGGGTAAGCGCAGTGGTGCATTCTGTTTTCCCACTTCCGGGAAGTACAGTTACCTGCTGCTTTCTTACACAGACGATTACAAGTCCCTGTTTACCCTAGTGCGTCAAATTGGGCATGGGCTGCACTATGCTTTGAGTGGCGATCGCCAAACCTATTTCAACAGCAAGCCACCGTTGATTTTGGCAGAAATTGCCTCAACGTTCAATGAACTAGTATTGCTCGACTACTTGCTAAAACAAGCAACGGATGACCAGCACCTCAAAAAAGTATTGCTAACGCGACTGATAGAAGACCAACTCAATCTGTTGTTCCGTCAAACGACTCTCAGCCGTCTCGAACTCGCCATCCACGAACGCGCTTACCAAAGCAGTTTTGACCACAACTTTGTTAACGAAACGTGGATGCAACTCTACCGCGAACTCTGTGGTGATGCTGTAGACGTCTTGCCAGAACATCAATATGATTGGGCGGGTGTCGATCGCATTTACGTCAAGCCGTTTTCGTGCTTCCAGTACACGGCTTCTAATATTGTCAGTCTGGTCTGTTACCAAAAATACTTAGCGATCGGCAAAGACTTTATCTCCGGCTACCTAAATTTACTCACAGCCGGGGGAAGCCTGAATCAGGTAGACGCCCTGCGCCGATATGTTGAGGTAGACCTTGAAGACCCAGCAACCATTCGTGGTGCTCTATATTACGTTGAAGGTCTCATCAATCAACTACAAGCCATACTCTAAGCCAGAAAAGGGAGCCGATAGCTTCCTAATGCGCCTTAGCTTACCACTTCCTCGTCTGTAGGGTGGGCATTGCCTGAGAAAATTCTGAAACACTGCCCACAGGTAAAGTAGGCAATGCCCACCCTATAACTACAACTATCAGGATTTGGTGGGCATTGCCAATCATGATGTTTGTCACGTCCATCCAGGTTAATCTAGGCAATGCCCACCCTACAACTTCTTACTTGAGCTAGAGGTAACCTCCCATTGTACAAACTCCCAGTAAACCTTTGACTTTGGAAGAGTTTCTGAAGCTACCGGAAACTGAACCCGCCAGCGAGTACATTGACGGTCAAATTATTCAAAAGCCAATGCCGGAGGGAGAACATAGCACCATCCAAGGTGAACTGATTAATGACAAGATGCTGGTAGAGTCGAATTCACACTCAGAAGTCGGGTTTCTTCAAGAAACCCGACTTCTCAACCTCTACGACTTTTAGGTTTAATTGTACCTATCTGCTTAAGAGGAACAAAGTTGCTAGCAGTAGCGAATCGATTACCTACGTTCAGCCCACCAAATCGACTTGCTCCACTGGTTTTTTAAACGCTAGTCGTAACAAAGGCGGTGCTAAAAATGTTGTGAGAATGACCATGATGATAATTGCCGCTTCCAACGGTTTGTCAAGAACTCCACTGGCTGAACCAATGCCTGCAAAAACCAGTCCCACTTCACCACGCGGAATCATCCCCACCCCAATCGCGACGCGGTTAATTTCAGGTTGACCAAATACTGCCCAACCCGTAATCACTTTTCCAACAATTGCCACCAAAATCAAGAACGTGGCGATAATTAACCCTTCTCGATTGGTAGGAATAGCGGGATTCAACACCCCTAAGTCCGCCTTAGCACCAACGGATACAAAGAAAATCGGCACCAAGATATCAGCGATAGGAACAACCTGCTTATCCAGTTCTTTCCGCTTATCCGTTTCATCCAAAACTAACCCTGCTGCAAAAGCCCCCAAGATTGCTTCTAAATGAATGGCGTTAGCCAGAAACGCCATCAAGAAGGCAAAGGTAAAGGCTGGAATAACCAGTTTTCCTCTTGTTTGCAGCTTCTCAACGATCGCAACAAAGGATTTGTTGAAGAAATTGCCCAGGAAAATTGAACCGAGCAGAAAAACAGTGGCGCTGATAATCAGATAGATGACATTGAGAACGTTGATTTCACCCGTTTTTGCCAGACTTGCCACCACTGCCAAAACAATAATACCGAGAACGTCATCAATGACGGCAGCCCCGACAATAATCTGGCCTTCTTTCGATTTGAGATGTCCTATTTCTGACAGAACTTTGGAGGTAATTCCAATACTGGTAGCCGTCAGTGCTGCACCCGCAAAGATGGCTGGAATTGCTGGAACGTTAAAGATGAGCATTAATCCCGCCGTGCCAGCCGCAAAAGGAGCAGCTACCCCCACAACTGCTACAACTGCCGCTTGGTAACCCACTTTTTTGAGTTCCCTTAAATCCGATTCCAATCCAATCTCAAATAGGAGGATGATGACTCCCAGTTCGGCTAAAACAGAGATAACCTCACTCTGCGCTTCAAAGATGGAGGTTACAGAATCGGGACTTAAACCGCCAACGAATTGCAGGATAGTCATAATCAGGGAGTTGGAAGCCTCTGCTCCGCTTTCAGGAAATACGAGCAAATGCAGGGCAGAAACACCAACGACCACACCCCCAACTAATTCGCCTAAAACGGGAGGTAAGTCTAGCGATTTAGACAACTCTCCACCCAATTTACTGGCAATATAAACGACAACTAAACTGAGCAGGACTCCGGTTAGCACCATCGAAGCATTTTCTGAATCTATTGCTGTTGCCAGGATAGATTGACTGGGAAACTGGAATGAGGAAGTTAGGGAAGATACCCATGCCATTGAATTAACCATTGGTTCTAAAGGAATCATGTCCTACATTTCTCCTTTGGCTCTACAGCCAGTGAGCTTTTCAACTTATTTGGGAGCTGATTTAATTTTTGGTGAATTTTGAGAAATTAAACGGGTTAAGCTTTACTAATCCATGTTATGGGTTCAACTAAATTCTCTGTTTTTCTGTAGAGAAATTCTATTCTCTATCTCTACGAGAATTATTCAAAGATAAAAGATAGTTGAATTCCAAGAAAGATTGGTAGTCTTAAATACCTACTTCAATTATAAGTTTAAAAAACTTTTAAATAGTTTTTGATTGTATTTAGTTAAAAAATATATTTGATAGATTCAATCTATTGAAGAATTGCCATAAAAAATGAAAAAAAAATACCCCATTCTATGAAAAAAGGGAGACTCTATGTAAGTTTGATTTATCTAAGCTACATCATCATAGACAAAAATTTTGAGGTTACCATGGACGTTCATCGCACTGAGAAAAGGGAAGTAAAGCTTCGATTAACCAAGACTAGGAGTTGTAGCTCGACTAATTGAAGCTTTGCGATCGCTATCCAATTACAGCGCCACTTGGTCCGGAAAGACGCCCGTCGATTGGAACATCATCCGTCTCGACTCCATTTCCTTGGACTAGAGCAACAGCCTGCCGTAGTGCCTCCTTACGATCCATTAGCATGTGCTCCGCAGGTACGAACCTGAGCATACCAAAGCGTTCCAACCGCCGCTTGGTCTGACCGGCAGCACCGACGATGAACACTTGACGACCTTTCTCAGAGGCTTCCTGGATTGCATTCTCGAGCGCCAGAGAAGTGGTTACGCCGAGTAGGGGGACATCGCTTAAATCCAGAATCAGCACGTCATGGTCTTTCATAGCAGTTTGCTGACGAGCGATCGCTTTGGAAACCCCGAAGATCATCGGCCCGCTGAGGTGGAACAACAG
>JAIUYC010000575.1 GCA_020216575.1 Coleofasciculus sp. S288
AACGGCTATAACTTTGAGGTTCCTGCAACATCTGAGATTGCGGTTGCTGACCCGATTCCCCTCAAGGAGATGGGTCGCTTTAACCATGAAGCGATCGCAGTCGATTCGGCAGGATACGTCTATGAGACCGAAGACCGAGGCGATAGCTGTTTCTACCGTTTCCGTCCTAACCAGTACGGCAACCTGCGGAGTGGTGGAGTGCTTGAAGCTTTGGTAATTCAGGGGGCCTCCGAAGATACCCGCACGGGTTACCGTGGCTATAAAGGTGTACCTTTGTCAGTGAATTGGGTCAAGCTCGATGATGTTGATCCCGTCAATGACACGCTGCGCCTGGAAGCGCAAGGGAAGGGAGCAGCTATTTTTGCACGAGGTGAAGGTGTCTGGTATGGCAACGGTTTGATCTACTTCGTCTGTAGCGGTGGGGGGGATGCGGGAGAAGGGCAAGTTTTTGCCTATAACCCCAGTAACAATACGCTCACCCTGATTGTTGAATCTACGAGTTCGAGCGAACTTGATAACCCTGACAATATTACTGTTGCTCCGTTTGGCGACCTCTTCCTCTGCGAAGACGGTGGCGGTACAGATTACATTGTCGGTGTTAACCAGAGGGGTGAACTATATCAGTTTGCCAAGAATAATATCAACACCAGTGAATACGCTGGTGCCTGCTTCTCACCTGATGGTCAAACCCTGTTTGTAAATATCCAGTCTCCTGGAATCACATTTGCCATTTGGGGTCCCTGGAGCAGAAACCGAGCCTAAGATTACTACACAACTGAGTGCAGGGGAAGCTGCTGCGCATCTAATTTACCTAATTTGGACGGGCAAAATGCCCGTCCCAGAATAATTGAGAGGTGATAGGTGATACGTGAATTTCCCTAGATAAATTTAGGGGATTCAACAAGGACACCTTTAGGTTTTCAAAAAAATTATTACCTCTTTTTCCCCCTACTACTTACTACCTGCCCCGAAGGAGCTTGGTGATTGTTTATTTCAACGACTACGGTTTACTTCGTTGAAGCAGTAGATTGTATCTACTTTCTGTCTCAATTGTCATTTTGAAACGAGTTAAAATCGCTGTGAATCGCATTAGTCAAGTTGGACGATGGGTAGGCACGGCTAGCTTGTTGCTGGCGTCCTGCTCCTTTGTTTTATACCCTCAACAGCCTGCCCTATCTCAATCTGATTACTTAGTAGCAAGCGATCCAGGAGACTTAATTTGCTACATGCAGACAGGGGATGGGCGGATTATTAATCTTTATCAACTTTGTGTTGATAGGAAAAGCAGCAACACAGCTCTATCAACAACTGACCGTCAGTTTCTTGAGAGTTACCAAAGTTTCTTGAGAAAACGGCTGGGTACATCACCTTTGGTGCAAACGGCTCTAGCGCAACTACAGCAGGCTCCTCAATCTATTGTTGAGCGTGCCAAGGGAGTTTGTGCAGCGATAAGAACAGGGAAACCACAAAATTCGACACCGCCACCTCAAGGGAATATTGATGCCGACCTGATCAACACGATGGCTCTAGAGTATTATTGCCCCGATTTGGATGATTAGCTCAAAGCACTCGCTCGTTCACCTTTCAGTTATCAGTTATCAGTTATCAGTTAATCCCTGAGTAGTAAAGCTCCCATCAAAGATGGTAGGTTTCACTTGGAGTCTAAATCCCCATGTGAAACCTGATAACTGGTCACTGTTCACTGGTCACTGATTTAATTACTCCCTTCCCACCCCAAGATTACCTATCCCTTGTTTACCTCTGCGCCCTCTGTGTCTGGAGTGGTTCAAAAAATAGGTATTCTTCAAGCGGGAAAGGAGTAATTAAGACCTATTTATCATCAAAGCAATCTTATCGTCGCCGTTGATTGAGTTGGTTTTCTAGTGCAGTAACCCGTTCTCTGAGTTCGATGACTAATGTGGCTAGCCGCTTAAACATCGGATCATTGGCTAAGCTTGGTTGAGGTAGTGGAGGTGAAGCCGTCGGTGGCGCTGGTTGCCCTCGCCCCGCTCTTGAGTCTAATCCACCCAATCGGCTAAGCTGAGATTCGATTCGACTCAGTTGGGACCTGAGCTGAAAGTTTTCTGACTCTAATCGCGAAAGTCGGGATTCCAAACCAGCTTGTGCTGATGCTGGGGTAAAGCTTCTGTGTAGCAGCGTCAGTAAAACAATAATAAAGGCGATTCCCAGTACTTGTAACGTTTTATTCATAGGGCGTTTCCGTACATGCTGTCTACCACGGCTAAGATAATGCCAATCGCGATCGCATTCAGTTATAGCAAAAGGTAGAAGTCAGAGAGGGCAGAGGACAGAAGGTTTATTACTAGTACGTGGTCGTTTCAGCCGTTAAATCTGTCCTAACCTTTATGGTGACAGCTATAAATTGTCTTCCATATCTGAGTAGTTGTGCGATCGCCTCTGCACCTCAGAACAGCATTTAGCTATTCTCAAGGCTAGAAGAGAGGGGGATGCATTAGCATCTTTCCCTAGGCTGACAACTTGTGTAGATCAATCAACGCAGCGTGGCAGAAATAACTATCCAGTTGAAAAAGTTTTAAAAGCTTACTGTACAAACTTTCTTTCATAAAAGCCCTCTGCCCTCTCTGCCTTCTACCTTCTTGCAATCAGCGGCTTTCCCAAGCCTTCATTTTTCCGGGATTCATCAACCCATAGGGGTCAACCAGTTCCTTAAAGTGCAACTGTTGTGGATCGATCGTCTTCATCCCCCCATCCTCAAGAATGTAAGTGTGGGGATTTGCGATGAATGCTCCGTTTTCTTCGTGATAGTGAATAATTTCGTTCAGACGTTCCTCAGTGGTGTAGCGCACAATTTGCAATCCCGCCGGCATCGCTTTTCCATTCACGCGCAGGAATTCTAAATGTATCATCGCTTCATCACCAAAGTGGCAATACATCTGCTCCACCCGTTCGAGTGTAAAAAAGAACGTTTGTAAATAGGTTAGGGTTGGGTCAATACTTCGGGCGTGTAAGGTGGTATGATTCCAAGTGAATTCTGCTAAGCTGGTTCCCTTGCTGGCTTCTTGAGCGATCTTTTGGTAGGTAACTTGACCGCCATACTCTCGAACTAACTCTTGGAAGGGTTCCAGGCAAGATTCAGCAATCATCAACAAGGCGCAATGCTTTGCTTCGGGAAGGTAACTCTTAAGGGCAGCAAAGTAGGACGGTATCGGCCAAGCGTGAATACTGATGAGTTTCTTAATCAAACCATCGCTATCACCGAGGGTTTGACCAAATCTTGCCGCTGTCATAAAGTCATCAAACACCACAATCACCTCAGCCCAAGGATACGCAGGACCTAGGGGAATTTCTAACTTAGTGATAATGCCATTCGTACCGTAGGCGTGATTTACTTTTTGCACCTCATCCCCACGTAATTCGATGACACGCGGTTCATCTTCGAGGCTGACGACACGAACGGCGTGGAGATTGCCGCGATCGCGTAATTGCCCATAGGTAATCGAACCAATCCCCGCACTTCCCCCACCGATAAATCCACCAATCGTTGCCGTGCGGTACGTCGAGGGAACCATCCGCAATTCCCAACCCGTTTCCCGTGCTTTTTTATCAAATGTCGCCATTTTTACCCCAGGCTCAACACAGGCTAATCCGGGTTTAATCCAGTGAATGGCATTCATGCGCGTAGTATCAAGAATGACTCCACCCTGAAGCGGCACGCATTGTCCATAGTTGCCCGTCCCCGCACCCCGCACGGTTAGCGGCACTTTATACTTCACGCAAGCGGCTGCGACTCGCAGAACGTCCGCTTCAGTTGCAGGACGAACCACTAAATCCCCTCGCTTATCACTGAGCTTGGGTTGCAGCACTGGGCTGAAGTGGTAATAGTCTAGAGACAGCTTAGCAATTTGGGTTGGGTCGGTAATGAGTTCTATCCCAGCGAGTTCGGAGATGAAGGCATTCCAATCAACGGATTTAATGGTGGTTGGGGTCATAGTTAGGGGTGGGTTATCGCTTAGGAGGGGTTAAAAGATTGAGGAATACATCCGAAAGCGACTGACTAAAATCTTTTACCTGATGCCATTTCTGACTTCAGTCTAAGATTACACCAACAGCTGTCTGGCTAAACAGAGTCAATGATGGTCGCATTTTCACTAAAGGCATAGCGGGAAGCCTCGCTCTTTTAAGGCGAGGATGAACGCAAGGTAGCGCTTTTAAGCGCCTTCTAGCACTTTGGCACTTCGTTTGAGAGTCTTCAAGCTAGTTGATTGATATCGAAAATAGGTTTGCTCTACTCAGCTTT
>JAIUYC010000576.1 GCA_020216575.1 Coleofasciculus sp. S288
ACTCTCTCAGTTCTTCACTGTCTCAATCTAGCCTGCGGAGGCAGGCTTTGTTTGTGTAGCCGCGATTTTCAATCGCCAGGTATTTTGGCTACCCCGTTACCACTTCTCCCAACCGCTTCAACACACCCACAACACTATATAAATCGTTTCCTCGATTGAGGAGTGAAAACAGCTTGGACGACAACGCATAGTTTGGCGTGTCTTGTTTGACGAGTTTAAGAAAAAGGAATTCACTTCCATTTGTAAGAAAGCCAAAGGTAGGCTTATCTGTATTGGGACCCCCCATCATATAAAACAACGTTTGCGGGAGTGCTTCCAAAACATTAAGCTGCTTTCGTTTTGCTTCAATTGTCGTTACCCACAATTGTTTATGTAAAACAAGCACATCAATCTTCCCCCGCACGATTTTATCTTCATCCTCAAATGCGAATTCCACCTGTTTTTCAGCAACAGGGCGAAACGGACGACTGTAAAAACCAGCCAGGGATAACAAAGGAGACAGCACCACCATTTTCACGATTTCTTCATGCATGGGGTACTTTACCAAATAAAGAAAATCAGTCTTAACTCGATCTAACCACTGCTTCTCAGCATCTGTTACGGCTGGCAAATCACCCTGCCACTCCCGGAAGAACTGTTCATCGTCTACCTGCTGAAGGTTCAATTTCTCTTCGACATCGTGCAGAGTGAGTTCGCTCGCTTGAATGACTTGTGCCATACCCGTTTGTGCTGGTTTCCCCTTGTAGTACAAGTATACGAGCGATCGCTCCGCTCCTCTCAAGCCCAAAATCATATACATCGGGTTAAATTGGTATAATTTCACAAATGCAAAGCCTCGATTCTACGCAATACGGACTTGCCCTCCATACAACAACCCCTCAATTAGGACTTGCGATCGCCAATTTAGCTGGGGATACTCGCTCGTTAGTTTTGGATTTAGGGCGCGATTTGTCCACTCACTTGCACCAGCAACTCGCTGAGTTCCTACAACCCCAAACTTGGGCAGACTTGAATTTTATTGCTGTGGCAAAGGG
This sequence comes from Coleofasciculus sp. S288, assembly GCA_020216575.1. Taxonomy (GTDB): domain Bacteria; phylum Cyanobacteriota; class Cyanobacteriia; order Cyanobacteriales; family Coleofasciculaceae; genus JAIUYC01. The sequence continues at coordinate 1,035 of JAIUYC010000576.1, forward strand.
TCCAGGCGGCTTTACAGGGACTCGCATCGGCGTTGTTACTGCGCGGACTCTGGCACAGCAGTTGGAGATTCCGTTGTTTGCGATTTCGACATTAGCAGCAGTCGCTTGGTCGCTTGAAGGACGTGGGGACACGGGGAGTGGGGGACGCGGAGACAGTGTTCAGATGGGGAATCAAACCCTTGGAACTGACCTGCCGGACGCGGGTTTTGAAACACTTCAAACGCTTGGCGTCACCGCGTCACCGCGTCACCGCGTCTTCTTCGATGAGGAACAGGTGATTGCACTTCAAATGGCTGCCCAACGTGGGCAATTATTTACGGCTATCTATCAGCTATCTGATTCAGGACTCACCCCACTATTTCCAGATACAGTGCTGACGCCGGAGAAATGGCAACAAACCTTGGACAGTTGGCAAACCCCTTATCAGTTAATCGATATCCCAGCAGGCGCTCAACTAGGTACCTCGGTTTCAAGTTTGCTGGAACTTGCTTGTGTAGAGTGGCAACAGGGAAAGCGCCCTCACTGGTCAGAAGCGCTGCCCTTTTATGGTCAACATCCTGTCGAGGAGAAGTAATTTTTGGACTAACGCTCCAGTTTCTCCCAATAGAAAGATGTTCTACTGCTTCAAAAGAGCGAAAATCAAAACCAGTTTTATGTCTTGACCCCTACTCAAATGTAGAAAAATCCTAATTTCCAGTAAAACGAGCAGGTTGAGCGCTTTCCACAAAGGGCGGCGGGAGAGAGGTGCATTCCAAAGTTGCACAATTTGTTTTGAGAAGGGACAAGGGAGACAAGGAAGACAAGGGGGACAAGGGGGATAGTACTGAGAAGGAAAAATATATTTGCAAAAATGGGATGCTCCCCGGGAGAGCCACATTCCAAAAGCGGGTGTGGGGGAGAATCGCCCCGTCGTCCGGTTTAGGATTCATAGTTGATACTTCATTACCATGAACCATGACTATGAACGCCCATGATTTGAGTGTCTAACTATACAAGGGATTTTAACGCTGGTAACCTATCCCTATTACTCAGTCTCTAGGGAGATAGGCTTTCTTTAATAGATTTGATACGTTCGCTAAATAAAAATCTAGACGTACACGCTGACGAAGGGAAATTAAACGTGAAAATCGGCGCTAATTATATTGGTGATAGTCGTTGCGAATTTACTGTTTGGGCCCCCTCTCACGATGAGGTTGCTGTACAAATCGTTTCTCCTGAAAATCGCGTCATCCCTATGCAAAAGGATGAGCAAGGGTATTTTAATGTACTCGCTGAAGGGATTGAGCCAGGAACACTTTATTTTTACAAAATTGCTGGGGAAACCGACAGACCCGACCCCGCTTCACGGCATCAACCCAAGGATGTACATGGACCTTCTGAGGTAGTCGCTCACAGCACGTTTAACTGGAGTGATACGGATTGGTCGGGTATTCCCTTAGAGGAAATGATTATCTATGAATTGCACGTTGGTACGTTCACGCCAGAAGGGACATTTGAAGCTATTATTCCCCGCTTGCGGGAGTTGCGCGAGTTTGGAGTGAATGCGATTGAGATTATGCCCGTTGCTCAATTTCCTGGCGATCGCAATTGGGGGTATGACGGTGCCTATACCTATGCGGTGCAAACGTCCTACGGTGGACCCGAAGGGTTGAAAAGGTTCGTTGATGCCGCTCACCGAGAAGGATTATCCGTCATTCTGGATGTTGTTTACAACCACTTTGGCCCTGAAGGAAACTACACCAGTAACTTTGGTCCCTACTTTACTGAGATGTACAAAACGCTTTGGGGCATGGCGATAAACTTTGATGATAAATACTGTGATGGGGTGCGAAATTACTTTATTGAAAACGCCCTCTATTGGTTCCAGAATTATCATATTGATGCCCTGCGCTTAGATGCCATCCATGCCATTTATGACTTTGGAGCCAAACACGTTTTGCGAGAAATGGCAGAAAAAGTTGATGCTCTTTGCGAATGTACGGGAAAGAAATTTTATCTAATTGCCGAAAGCGATTTAGACGACGTGCGGGTGATTCGCGAAAAGGACTTGGGCGGATATGGCATGGATGCCCAGTGGAGCGACGATTTCCATCACTGCCTGCATACAATCCTGACAGGCGAACGGATGGGATATTACCAGGATTATGGGACAGTCGAACAGCTAGCAAAAGCCTATAAAAAAAGCTTTGTTTACGACTGGCAATACTCTCGCAATCGTAAAAAACATTACGGCAGTGATGCCAGCGAATATCCCGGTTCTCAGTTCGTCGTTTGCACGCAAAATCACGACCAAGTGGGGAACCGGATGCTTGGCGATCGCTTAACTCATCTCGTATCATTTGAAGCGCTCAAACTGGCGGCTGGGGCGCTGATGCTGACTCCCAACATTCCCCTTATATTTATGGGGGAAGAATACGGAGAAGATTCTCCTTTTCTATACTTCATCAGCCACACCGATCCGGACTTAGTTGAAGCAGTCAGACAGGGAAGAAAACGAGAGTTTTCTTACTTCCATGCTGAAGAAGATAAATTTATCGACCCGTTCAGCCTCGATACGTTTAATCAGTCAAAACTGAAATGGGAGAAACGGCAAGAAGGTAAACACAAAACCCTCCTAGAGCTTTATCAGCACTTAATTCATTTGCGCCGTAGCATGCCTGCCCTGAAAACCCTCGACAAGCAAAATCTAGAAGCATCTGCCGTTGAAGAAGATAAGCTTCTATTCCTCCGCCGTGGAAGTATGGGAACCCAAATCTTTTGCGTTATGAACTTCAATGACAAAGATGTTACGTTTAAAACCTCTCCTGGTGGGATTTGGCAAAAGATTCTAGATTCTGCCGATTCTCGATGGATGGGTTCGGGTTCTACCATGCCAGAAAAACTGCTCCATGAACAGGAAGCGACCATTCATCCACAAAGTTTTGCCCTCTACGAACTTGAAACATTAGCCCAATAAACAGAAGGAGGGTGGCATTACCTACCCAGGGCTATTTCATTCTACCCAAATAGCCGTTTTTGTAGGGGCGGGTTCAGCGAAAATCTTAGGTTTTTACACCAGTACGTTTAATGCAAAACCCGCCCTAACACCAAAATGAAATAGCCCTGATTACCTACCCTACCTTGAGTAGCTCAAACCTTACTTAAAATCGGAAAGTAAATTATGCGGATTCCCAGAGCAACATACCGGATTCAATTTCAGTCAGGGTTTAAGTTTGAGACAGCAAAAAATATTATTCATTATC
>JAIUYC010000577.1 GCA_020216575.1 Coleofasciculus sp. S288
TCAAAAGCGCCACTACCGCTAGTTCACCCGAAATCGCTAACGCTAAAGTACTATAGCGGTTCTCACAAGATTGGAGTACGGGCGGGTTTATTGGATTGAGCCGTGGGAAGCACAGAGCTTACGCAACTGGCCTATTATTTTCAGTTCGTGGTGAGGACTAAAATCCTCATTCCATAGGGCTCAAGCCCTTACTACAAACAAAAAACCAGATTTTTTGTGACACTTGCGTAAGTCCTAAAGCAGATATCTCGGTGAAACCCGCCCCTACGAATCGTGAATCTAGATGTATCCTAGTCAACCGAGAAACGCTATATATCTATCTAACTCACTCAAATTGGTGAGGCGTAAATAATTACAAAATATCGTAAACACCGTGGCTCAGGTTATTCTCGAAAACGTTTATAAAAGCTTTCCGGGTAGAAAGGGTGAGCGGACAGCCGCCCCTGTAACAACAGAGCAACTGCTGACACCTGTGGATGAGGCGACAAGTCTTACCGCTGAAAAGTCTTCGCACAAACCTAGCAGCGTCAATATCCTGCGTCGCATTAATCTGACGGTGGAAGATGGCGAGTTTATGGTACTCGTCGGGCCTTCCGGATGCGGGAAAAGTACGTTATTGCGATTGATTGCCGGACTCGAGCAAATCACGGGAGGTAATATTTGGGTGGGCGAGCGCTTAGTCAACGAACTGCCACCCAAGGAAAGAGACATCGCCATGGTGTTTCAAAACTACGCCCTCTATCCCCACCTCACCGTTTATGACAACATTGCCTTTGGACTGCGACGCACAAAAATGAACGAGGCGAACGAGCAGACTTCAGAGCAACCCCCCCAGTGGTTGGAGGATGCCTTAGTGGGAATAACGCGATCGCTCCCCAAAGGACTCCGCTACCTATCTGAGAAAGAGAAGCTAGTTGACCAGCAAGTGCGTAAAGTCGCTCAGTTGTTGCAAATCGAGCCACTTTTGAATCGATTGCCCAAGCAGCTATCTGGGGGGCAAAAACAACGGGTGGCACTAGGCCGCGCAATTGCTCGCAATCCTCAAGTCTTTTTGATGGATGAACCGCTTTCCAACCTCGATGCCAAACTCCGCGCCGAAACCCGCTCCCAAATCGTCAAACTTCAGCGACAACTAGGGACAACCACCATCTACGTCACCCACGACCAAACCGAAGCAATGACAATGGGCGATCGCATCGCTGTCATGAATCACGGTCAAATCCAACAGATAGCTCCTCCCCTCGAACTCTACAACAAACCTGCTAACCAGTTCGTTGCTGAATTTATCGGTTCGCCCCCGATGAACTTTCTCACCGTACAGGTGAAAGCCCCCCTGCTGATTCAGCATTCCCTGTTCCGCCTCACTCTCCCCGAAGTTTGGGAACCCGTCCTGCAAAATTACGACGGGCGTTTCCTGACATTGGGTATCCGCCCAGAACATTTATCCATCAGCCTTCCAGCGCCCAAAAACCTGCCAGTACAAGTAGAACTGGTAGAAGCACTAGGCAACGATACTTACTTATCCGTTAGTCTACCGGAGTTACCGCCTCTACAAGTGAGAGTTCCACCCGATCGAGTTGTCCGAATTGGAGAGCAAATTTGGCTGTCGATGGCAGTGGACAAAATTTATCTATTCGACCCTAAAACTGGCATGGCCATCCGACCAGATAGCCATTGAGTTAGCTTTTCTGTTCCTCTGACTCCTTTAAGATACAAGGGACGGGTTTATGTAGATTGTCTGTGGGATGAATAATTCCCTGGTCAAACCCGCCCCTACATCCAACACCAATCAATTAACCAACAGGAGCAGCCCTAAAAATGGCAATCAACAAGAGAATCTTAGTAACAGGATTTTTTCTCTTATCTTTCCTGTTACCTGTTAGAGCAACGGCTGCGACATTTAGTGAGATGTATATTTTTGGTGACAGCCTCTCCGACACAGGTAACGTATTCGATGCCACAGGAGGTCAATTTCCTCCAAGCCCGCCCTACTTTAACGGACGTTTTTCCAATGGTTTGCTCTGGGTAGAGTATCTCGCAGGCAATCTAGGATTAGAAATCGAGCCACAGAATAACTTTGCTTTTGCTGGTGCTGGCACAGGTGTGGTTGGGCAGTTGGTTGAGGAGGGAGTAAATTTGCCAGTACCGGGGGTGTTAGGGCAGGTTAATTTATTCACAAACACAATTGCAGCATCCCAACCCCCTAACCCGAATGCCCTCTATACTATCTGGGCAGGTAGTAATGAATACATTTTTGGCGGTCTAACTGACCCGACTCGACCAGTCACAGAGTTGTCGCAGGCTGTTGAATCGCTTGCTACACTGGGAGCTCGCAATATCATGGTGGTCAACTTGCTGGGCTTTGAGAGTCCCATTACTGACCATAACTCCCTCTTGGCAGATACCCTCGCGCAGTTGAATCAGAGCTTAGATTCAAACGTCAACATCACCCTTGTGGATGTCAATTCTCTGTTTAGTCAAATCGTTGCCCAGCCAGCACAGTTTGGTTTTACGAATTTAACTACCCCATGCTTAGATCGAAACACTAGAACTATTTGTAATAACCCAGAGGAGTTTTTCTCCTGGGATGGACTCCATCCCACAACAGCGGTTCATCAGCTCGTAGGAGATTTTGCTTATGAAACGCTGAAATCGAAACAGCACGAGAGCGTCCCCGAACCGACTTCTGTGTTAGGGCTATTCGCCTTAGGTACTTTAGGTATGACTTCGCTACTCAAGCGCCATTCGTAGAGTAGAACACCAGCAACTCGTAGAAGCAGGGGAGGCAGGGAAGGCAGGGAATGAAAATTCTTCACTCCTGACTCCTGACTCCTGACTCCCTATTTTCAAGACAGTTTCTTGCGTCCAGTATGTCTTTTTCAGAGTACGATCGCCTATTCACAACCATCGAAGAGTTAGTGCTGCACCATTCTCCCAGTGGAGCTGAGGGAGAGATAGATCGGCTGTTGCTCAGTCGATTTGAAGCCTTGGGCGTTGAGGCGCGGCAGGATCGGGCAGGTAATATCATTGCGAAAATTGCAGGACGCAGTTCAGAATCAGCGATCGCAATTACAGCTCACAAAGATGAAATTGGGGCAATTGTCAAGGATGTGGGCGATGATGGGTGCATCGAAGTTCGTAGACTCGGCGGTTCATTCCCTTGGGTTTACGGCGAAGGCGTTGTGGATTTGTTGGGTGACAATCAAACAATTAGTGGCATTCTCTCCTTTGGTTCTCGCCACGTTTCCCACGAATCTCCTCAAAAAGTCCAGCAGGAAATTACTCCCGTGCGTTGGGAAGATGCCTGGGTTGAAACTAAATGTACTGCCTCAGAGCTCGAAGAGGCAGGTGTGCGGCCGGGAACCCGGATGGTGATTGGAAAGCATCGCAAGCAACCCGTGCGATTGAAAGATTACATCGCTAGCTACACGCTCGATAATAAGGCATCTGTGGCAATTTTGTTAATCCTAGCTGAACAGTTGAAGATGCCAGCCGTCGATACTTATTTAGTGGCGTCAGCGAAGGAAGAGGTTGGGGCAATTGGGGCGCTTTATTTTACTCAGAATCAACGTCTAGATGGCTTAATCGCGTTAGAAATCTGCCCCCTGTCATCAGAGTACCCCATTGCTGATGGGGAAGCCCCTGTTTTGCTGTCTCAAGATAGCTATGGGATGTACGATGAAGGGCTAAACTGGGAACTGCGGCAGGCAGCACAAGCGAATAATATTCCCCTTCAGCTCGCAATTCTCAGTCAGTTTGGCAGCGATGCCTCAATTGCGATGAAGTTTGGTCATGTCGCCCGTGCTGCCTGCTTGAGTTTCCCTACGCAAAACACCCACGGCTACGAGATTGCTCATTTAGGTGCGATCGCTAATTGCATTCATCTCCTCAACGCCTACTGCCATACCAAGCTTGAGCTTGATTAGAGCTTTGGTTATTAGGGTCGCAGCCGAAAACCGTTTAGCTTTAGCTAACATTGAACTTAGAATCGTCTCGGATGAGAGCTAGGGGAGTGTCAGCCTTCTATCAACCGTTGCACCGAAACCACAACGTCGGGAAATGCTAGGGGACGAATTTCTCCAGCCTTGAAGGTCGATTCTGAAGCGTAGTCACCAGCAACGGGTTCGCGGAATACCTTTAGTTGTTGCTTCTTTAAATCCATGACCCAATATTCCGGAATTGCTGCTGTGGCGTAAGCTTTGCGCTTGACATCCAGGTCTTTTGCTAGGCTGGTGTTAGAGAATTCAATCAACCAAAAAATGTTATCTGG
>JAIUYC010000578.1 GCA_020216575.1 Coleofasciculus sp. S288
AGTTGCAAATAGTTCAGCTCGGTTGGGTCTGTAATTTCCTTGGTTGACGCCAAAGCCTCTTCGAGTTCTGACGTTGAAGGGGGTGACGGTTTGGGTGTTGCGCTGGCTTGAGGGTCGCTTGTTGGGGTTGGGGAAGCCGTCTCGCTGGTATTTCCCTCTGCTCCTACAGGTTTGGGTTCGCGTACCTCTGGAATGGGGACTAAGAAAAATGCGATCGCGGCTAACGCCAAACTTGACAGTCCCAGTGCTGCCGGAGCGGCTCGCTGCGTTATCGGTTGGTCAGCTTTTCGATACCGCCTGGGGAGTGGCTCCAACGACACACTTAGGTCAGGTAGCGTTCGCCGATCCGCCAGAAACTGGTCAATCGCCTCTACTAAGTCAAAAAGCTGCACCGTTGACAAATAGAGCTGCACGGGCATTCCTTGGGTAATTACCCCTGAAGGGATAGTGCCGCCTGCGATCGCGCCATGGGATACTGAGTCACGTATCATCCCCGCCTCCGCCCCAACTGGGTGAGCTTCAGCGGTTGGCAGCAGCGTCAGCAGATGCAAATTTTTGTCCTTGAGTCTCTGCAACTGCACCAGTTCTGGCTTATCCCCATGCGGTTTTGGGTGAGAAAGCTGGCTCAAGAATTCCTGAGCATAGCGACTCACAGCTCTTACCAAGCTTTCAAAAAAGTCACGTCCTCCGCTTAATGGTTTTTCCTGTCCAGCAAAATGGCATTCCGCATTTACCAGAATTGTCATTAAGGGTCGAGCATCAATCTGACCACTAGGTCCTGTGCTACCGTCGCTCAACCCCTCTAAGATAAGCGTGCAGTTGGGCAGACTGTACTGCCGTCGAATCGTCATACTACTTCTCCATCAAACAGGCTAATCCAAAATCGCTGCATTCCAGAGGTTCCCGTACAGAACAACAACTGACTCAACAGCGAGAGCGCCAGCTCATTCAGCTTCTCATCAGAGTTGTATATCGCCACTTTGGCTCGTCGTGGATTCATCCGGCTCCGAAAATGAGCGCGGAAGCGTTCTAAGTAGTCAGACAAGCGAAAATGTTGTTCTAAGGGAATCTGCTTCTCACTCAGTTGTTGATAAGCCAGTAGCAGCTGTCGGATCAAAACGGTCATTCTACGAGCTAGATGAGTGGCAATCACCACTAACGCTTTAGCTTCCTCTATGGTCAAAGGACGTCGAGTGTGGGATCGCCGCAAAGGACTGGTGCAGCGCAAACGCCAAAGTACAACGCGATTTTTGATAATGCTCTGAAGTTCCAGTTCCTTCGCCGCAAACAGCATGGCTTCCGACCCTCCCAGTTCCAAAGCTTCAATAGCGAGTAGAATAAGGTCAATCTGCTGCCGAGTGCGTGGCGGACACCCGCGATCTGAAAGCTGTGGGTTGGGTAAGCTATCTAAAATCAGAGGCTTGGACTGACCAGAAGGGCTGTTTGTCGGCATTACGCTTACAGATAGATTCATTTCAATTAGCGATTGTAGGGGAACTGGTTTTTATATAAGTAATTTCCAGCAAGTTGCTGCTCGTAGAATAGCTGACTTCTTACATTAAGTATTTGTGTCCAGTGCTTAGTGTTGCTCCAGTTACATCATGATTCCACTCTTTGAGGCTATCATCTAATGCTGAATCTCCTTGGGGAAAGCAGCAACCATCAAAGGGATTACCCAAAGTCCAGGATTCCCTGATGCAGCAACATATAGTGCTTACTCCAGTGACTTTTAGTTGAGTACCGGAATAATAAAGATAATGTTGCTTGAGTGTTAAAGAGCGCTCAAAAATAGTCAACCTTCTATTGTACGATTTTTCAAGGGTTGAATGGCAAGCCACCTCGGATAGATTCCCAGTGCCATCATGCCACAGATTATCAAGATAGCTGCATTTGAAAGTGAGTTCACCTGCCAATGGATTTAAAGTCTCTGATTCGCGATGTTCCAGATTTTCCCAAACCAGGAATTTTATTTCGAGATATCACTACGCTACTGCGCCACTCAGAGGGACTGCGCTATACGATTGATACACTAACTCAAAAGTGCAAAGATGCGGGTCTCTATGCTGATTACGTAGTAGGAATGGAATCTCGTGGCTTTATTTTTGGTCCGCCACTAGCTTACCAACTGGGAGCGGGGTTTATCCCTGTCCGCAAACCGGGTAAGTTACCAGCAGCTGTCCATACGGTTGAGTACGAACTAGAGTATGGCATGGATCGGCTGGAAGTCCATCAAGATGCCTTTCATCCTAAAAGTCGAGTTTTGATTGTAGACGATTTAATCGCGACAGGGGGAACAGCAGCAGCAACGGCAAACCTAGTGCAGCAGATTGGCTGCGAACTGGTAGGCTTCGGGTTTATCATCGAGCTACGGGATTTGGGTGGACGACAGAAACTGCCTGATGCGCCGATTGTGACTTTGATTGAGTATTAGTTAGGGGTTAGTGGTTATTGGTCATTGGTCATTGGTCATTGGTCATTGGTAAAAAACAACGGACAACTGACTAATGACTAATGACTTAGGACAAATTGCAGTGGGGATAGGGCTGGATGACTTCTTTTACCAGGGATTCTTCAATTGGGAATCGGTTGGATGGGCTGAAACGGCTGGTCACGAATGAAACGTTTCTCTACGTGGTGAAGCGGCTATTACAGGCAGTTTTGACCCTGTTTTTGGCGTCAGCGCTGAGTTTTGCGATTATTCAGTTAGCACCGGGAGATTTCCTGGACACGCTTAGGCAGAATCCGCAAATTTCGCCAAAAACCATTGAGGATTACCGCAAGCGATTTGGTCTGGATAGACCTGCAATCGAGCAGTATTGGCGCTGGTTAGTGCAAGTGGTGACTAGGGGCGACTTTGGCACGAGTTTTGTCTATTCGCGTTCTGTGGCATCTCTGTTGTGGGAGCGGATATCGGCAACCTTGCTGTTAGCGATCGCATCCATTATCGTAACCTGGGCGATCGCAATTCCCCTCGGCATCGTTGCCGCCGTCAAGCAAAATCGCGCTTTTGACCGAGTGGTGCAAGTCCTAAGTTACACCGGTCAAGGCTTTCCTAGCTTTATCACGGCACTGTTACTGCTCATCCTGGCGCAGAACACCTCTCCCCTATTCCCCGTAGGCGGCATGACCAGTATTAATCACGCAGATTTATCACCTCTGGGAAAAGTTTTGGATATTGGCTGGCATATGATTTTGCCAACCCTTGCCCTCTCAATCACCAGCTTTGCTGGTCTTCAGCGAATTACCCGAGGAGAAATGCTAGATGTCCTGCGTCAAGACTACATCCAGACGGCTCGCGCCAAGGGACTCCCAGAAAACCGAGTCATCTATGTCCACGCTCTCCGCAATGCTGTCAATCCCCTAGTAACACTCCTGGGATTTGAGTTTGCTGGCTTGTTAAGCGGTGCGTTTATTGCTGAATTCTTCTTTAATTGGCCAGGTCTAGGGCGCTTAATTTTGCAGGCAGTGACGGCTCAAGATCTCTACCTCGTCATGGCCAGCTTGATGATGGGCGCTGTCATGCTGATTATAGGTAATTTGCTAGCCGACCTGCTGCTGAAAGTCGTCGATCCTCGCATTCATCTGGAAGATCTCAAATAGAATGCAACCTCAGTAAAGACGTTGCGGCGGTACTTCTATACCTTGAGTCATAGGATTTTAATTCCTATTCTCTAACCTTTATTGACGTCTTTAGTCTTTAGTATGGTTTCCCAAATCTATTACTTGATTCTTTCTAGAGCCGACGGTCGCTATCTCGTTGCCCAGCCCAATCCGAGTGCTGACTCTACTGGAGCGGGTTACTTGTTGATGTTTCGCGAACACTATGATGCTTTGAGCTATCTCAATACTCACGGCGCTGGTGTTGCTGACCGCTTCGCTGTAGAGTCAGTCTCCGGTAGTCAATTAAAAAGCTTGCTCGAACGTTGGGGGTTTACCGGCGTCGGCGTTGTTCAAGACCCTTTAGTCCCCCATATTGAGTTTCTCGTCCACGAATAACTTACTTTCTGTCACACCGCACAAGTGAACTTTTTGAAAACCCCGATACAAATCTGCCTAGATGCAGATGTGTTAACTTTGGAAATTTGAGCAAATGGATAGGTGGAGTCGGCTATAGGACTTCTGAGGGGATAACAGCCCCAATTGCACAAAAATTAACTGAAATAGGAGAAGCTGCAATGATCAAATCTATCCGTTTTAATCTATCTGCTCTTTGGCGTTCCTTGCAACTTTTTGTCGCCGCTTTCGTTTGCGCTTTCATG
>JAIUYC010000579.1 GCA_020216575.1 Coleofasciculus sp. S288
AGTTACTTCTGCCAAGCTGCACTAGCTTGCTCGACTCAATTCATGTTGCATCTGGTGATAGTTCCAAAGTTTGCCGCGCTGCTCTAGCAACTCTTGATACGTTCCCTGCTCCACAATTCGCCCCTGCTCCATCACGACTACCTTATCGGCTCGAACAATTGTTGATAATCGATGAGCGATCGCAATCACGGTTCGACCGACAGAAAGCTTTTCTAATGACTCTTGAATCAATCGCTCAGATACAGAATCCAGAGCACTCGTCGCTTCATCCAGGACTAAGATATCTGGGTCACGGAGTAAGGCACGAGCGATCGCAATCCGCTGACGTTGACCCCCTGATAAGCGAACACCTCTGTCTCCTAGCTGCGTATCAAAGCCCTCCGGCATTTCTTCGATAAATTCCAGTGCATTGGCTAATCGCGCTGCTTCCCGAATTGCCGCTTCATCTGCCCCTTCTGAACCATATGCAATATTATTCCGAACAGAAGTGTTGAAAATGAAGGTATCCTGACTGACGATTGCCATCTTTCGACGCAATGAATTGATTTCAAATTCTCGCAGCTCAACTCCATCAATCAGAACTCTACCTTGTGTCGGATCGTAGAATCGTGGAATTAAATCCACCAACGTTGATTTCCCCGCACCAGAAGCTCCGACCAGTGCCGTTGTCTGCCCCCGCTTAAGAGTTAGTGTAATGTTCTGCAACACTAAATCACTAACATCATAGCCGAAATCAACTGAAACGAACTCAATAGCTCTATTCAATCCTGAAAATTGAATTTTACCATCTTCTAAATAAGTTTTGTTATCAGTTCTGAGCAACTCCTTAACATTGTGCAGCGGTCCCTGAAAATTGCTGATTTGCGCCCTAGAGCCATTAACCTGACGCACAATTGGCATGAGACGAAATAACACAAATAAAAACGTCAGTAATGAAGCTGGCTGTAACTGTCCATTCGGAATCAGAGTAGCAAAGGCCAGAATCAGCATCCCAACGAGAATTGCGGTAGCCCCCCCTTCTGCCAGAGGTTCCACCAATGCCTGGGCTGACACAGATTTAGTAGAAGCTTTCACCAGGTTTGAACTAGCATCATAAAACCGTCTTCGCTCAAAGTCCTGAGTTGCGAATGCCTGGACAGTGCGAATACCATTGATAAATTCCAGCGCAACTGAAGTAAATCTTCCACCAGCCTTTGACCTTTCAAAACTAGCTTCCCGTACCCATCCTAGCAGTGTGGTTATTGCTACCGAAAGGAGAGTAAACAGCATTACCGAAATAATCGTAAGTTGCCAGGAAAGTAAGAACATTGATATTACATAGGCTAATAGAGTAGAGCCTCTAGTGATTAAAGCAGAAGCTACCGTAAAAGCCTGCATAACCTGGAATATCTCCGATGTAATGCTGTTGGTTAATTCTCCAGAACGAGTCTTTGCAAAGTAACTCAGGCTTAGTGCTTGAAACTGTTCAAAAAGCCGTTTACGCAGGCGGTCTGCTAAATTAAATTTAGCTATCTCGCTGTAAACCTGTCCCAAGTAAGTCAAGCCTGTACGCAACAAGGTCATGAGTAGAATCAGACCCGACACTCGGTAAAGCCGCTCAGTAAGAGGAGCATTTACCCCTAAGACCCAGACATCAAACCAGCCAATCCCTGTTTGAATCGGCGCGGCATTGGGTTCGGTCAAACTTTGCAAGAAAGTTAGGAGAAATCCGACAGTAAATCCCTCAAAAACCGCTGCTAGAAGCGTGAACACCAGAGCCAATATTGCAACCCGGCGAAAGTATTTGAACTCTCGCAAGATCAGATAGTTTTCTTGCCAAAAACTCGTAGCCTTGAGCAGATTGCGAACGGGTCGAGGAAGCTTGAAATGCATGGATAGTTTTGAAGAGTAGTTGTGGACTAGTAAGCACCAAAACCTGAGAGAACCTTGGGAATAGTCAGCAGTAGAAGCTGCAAATCCCGCCCTACTGACCAAGTAGATAGATATTCGAGATCGCTGCGGTTAATTGCCTCCAAATCCAGCAAATTCGATCGCGCTTTCACCTGCCAAGCCCCTGTGATTCCAGGCAGCGCATTCAGCCGTTTTTGCCCTTCCGGACTAATCCGAACTGCATCGTACAACGCCCAGGGACGCGGACCCACCAAACTCATCTCACCTCGCAGCACATTGATTAACTGCGGCAGTTCATCCAAACTGTACTTCCGCATCCACCGCCCCAAGGGTGTAACGCGGGGGTCATCTTTGCGCTTGTGCAGTCCTTTTTGATTACCCATTACCTGATGGTGCAGCTTTTCTGCATCCACCATCATCGTGCGAAACTTAATGATCCGGAACAGCTTGCCCCGTTCTCCAACCCGCCACTGCTGGAAGAAGATCGGACCGGGCGAGTAAATACGCATCAGCAAAATGATTCCTAGCATCACTGGACTCAGAACCAGTAGCAACAAGCCAGCGGCAAGCCAGTCAATGGTACGCTTGAGCCACCAACTCACTGAGCTTCGATTTCCGGGTAATTCAGGGTTGGAGGGTATCCTTAGAAACACTTTCTTATTGGCTTGCTCGCACCCATCAGCCCAGAACTTCAGCCCTGACTCCCCCAGCTTTGGATCGAGACAGACTAGGCGTACTGAAGAACGTTTTAAGCAGTCCACAAACCATGGCTCACTTTCTAGTGAAGGCAGATAACGGCGTTGACCTTGCTCTGAGCATCTCACCCATAGCTGTTTCTGCCGCCACCTAAGCATACACTCAGGTAAAGAACGCTCTCGCTGCTTCTGCTCAAAGGGAGAATCTGTCTTCAGGGTTAAGATTCTAGAGGTTGTAAGTAAGACTTTGGAGGTTGTCATGGGTTGTTAGAGTTTACGTGTGAGGTAAGCGCTATGGAGGCCATCGCTCAAGCTACGACAGCTTGAGAGGTTGTATTGTTGTGTATGCAGACAAGCTCCAGCTCCATCAATTAGTTCTCGTGAGATCCCTGACCGCCCACTAAAGGCTGGTAGACTCTAGACGATGAATGGCCATTTCGCTCCGCCGGAGTGAGGTAGCCCTTCATAGAGCCACTCGCTCCGTTTGCTACAATCCCGATCGCGTTTAACTTACTCAGCATCGCCGTCGCCTCTGTGAGTTCCGACTGCGTGGTGCGGTCAATTCGCCCGACTATCACCACACCGCTACAGAAGGATGCCACTTGAATCGCATCGACCATACCCAAAATGGGAGGAGTATCCAGCAGCACTAAGTCATAGCTCTGCTCAAAGATTGCCATCAGTTCCTGCATCCGTCGGGAACTCAACAACTTAACTGGGTCGGTTGGTGTAGGTCCGGCTGTCAAAATATCAATGTCAGAATCTGCTAGCGAGAGCCGCAGGGGACTGGGTATAGTCGTATCATTCTCTAGTAGCGTTGAAAGTCCTTGATCATTTGATAGATTGAGCTGTTTGTGCAACGTTGGACGACGGAGGTCAGCATCAATCAGCAGTACCCGTTGGTGTAACCGAGCAGCACTAAGTGCCAGACCCAACACTAACGTTGACTTCCCCTCCCCTGGCAGCGCTGAGGTAACCATCAGGGATTGCAGCTTAGAAGTAGGACTGAGAAGTTGAATGTTCTTATAAATCAGGTCAAGTGATTCCCGGAAGGGCAACCACTGAATCGTTTGCAGGATTGAAGGCGTTGTGACTGACAGCTTGCGGAACGGGAAGTTAACACTGAGTGCAGTAACATCAGGCTGGGGCAACTCTGGAATAATTCCTAATAACGGTAGAGCAACCCCCTTCTTCAAATCATCAGAAGTATGAACGGCATCATCAAGAGATTCTCGAACAAAAGCGGCGACACCGCCTAGGAACAACCCAACCACTGCACCCAGCATCAGATTGCGTTTGAGGCTAGGACCAATCTTCTCGCCCAGTCGGGGTTCCTCCACTACTTGCCAGTTAAATCCACCTCTAGCAAGTTCTAAACCTAAATCCTGCCGATTCTCCAGAAGCTGCTCGAGTGTCTTCCGTTTAATTTCAACCTCTGGCTGTAGGCGATTGTACTGAGCAATCATGCTAGGGAAGCGATTGATTTCTGCACGAAGCTGTTGCTCTGTTTTAGCTAAGCTCTCATCCCGAGCCTTGAGACTCTGTAGAGTAGCTTCTGCCTCCACAAGCTTGGTCGCGAGTTCTATATCAGCCTTCCCAAGCTGCCCTTCTGAGAAAAGACGTTCTCCAGTAATATCTACCTGAACTGAAGCTTCTCCTAAAACCTTGCCC
>JAIUYC010000580.1 GCA_020216575.1 Coleofasciculus sp. S288
AAGTCCCCCTTTTTAAGGGGGATTTAGGGGGATCTACATTTATGCAAGAAACAGCCTCTTATAGGCACTCAACCCTGATTTAACCTCTCCCCTGACGAGAAAAGCTCTGTCAGGAATGCCATCACTGCCACAACAAAACGGATGGCAATAGTCCAGGATAGGCAAGACGCAAAAGTTGATAACCGATGCCTGTAGTGCCGTGAAAAAATCCAGGGTTGTAAACCTTGGGCGGCAAATCCGAGAAAAGGGTAAATGCACCTCGATCGCAAGCTTGGGTGACTATCAAAGCTGCGGCTTTGCGAGCCATTGCCAACAAGTCTGGGCGGTTGAGTGTTTCGGATGCGACTAGCAGAGTTTCCAGGCGACCTAGATTGCCCCAGCACAGATGATCTACGCCCCAGACCCCAAATTTTTGCGTCGTTTCTAGAGCGATCGCAATCTCCTGACGAATCTCTGGAGTATCGAGAACGGACAACCCCCCTAAGCGTCCCAATCCAATTCCAGGAGCACCATGCGCCCAACTGACCTGAAAATGAGGTGTTTCAAATCTAAAATCAGGCCAGTTTTGAGCATCAGTTGAAAAAACACTTTGTTCGTAAGCGATCGCTTCAACGGCGGCATTGAGAAATCGGGAATCCTGCGTCACCGCAAATAACCGCAACAGCGCATGGGCAATTCCGGCAGCGCCTTGGGAGAATCCAGTTAGTTGTTTGCCATTCCAGGTTTGCCAGGTTTGGGGACAATTGTCAAGGCTTGTTTGATGCTTGAGGAGATGCTCGCCGCCAGCGATCGCTAGTGCTAAGGGAGCCGAGGCTACGGATGGCTGAACGGTTTCAGCATCCTGAACCGCCAACAGACCCAGAATTGCTCCTGCGACTCCTCCCATAATGTTGAAGGTTTGGTCGGTGGCAATCAGTTCTGGGGTAATTAGAGACACTGCTTTCTTGGCATCTTGCAGGAGTGCTGGCTCTTGCAAGAGTTGAGAGCTTTTCACCAAAGCGTAGCCAATCGAACTTAGCCCAGTAGCCCCACTAATCCCCAACCTCCTAGTTAATTGAGCCATCGCATGAGGGTTTGAATCTTGAAGAAGCTGGCGGAGGGGCTGTAAAGTTCTTAGAGCTAGGTCATGCCATTGAGAGTCGCTTGTAATCTTGGACAGAGCGGCGAAGAATAAGGCAACACCAGGGCTACCGTCGTAGAGACTGTATCCCAAGCCCTGAAGCTGGAAGGTTTGGCTGTTCGCTCTGTATCCCAACCCCATCCAGCTCACGCTACCATCGACGGCGCAAATGGCGCGTCGCTGTAGGGATTGGGCAATTGCGATCGCCTGTTGCACCAACGGATCTGAACTCAAGGGTGCGATCGCATTGTGACTCGGGTCGCCAAAGGGAAAGGATAGCGTGTCTTCAGCAGCCGTTGAGATGTTCTGGCGGAACGTCTCTCCTAACTGGAGGGGACTCGGTTCCCGGACAAACCGAGAATAGAAAGCCCCTCGGATAATTTCTATTTGTTGCGCTAAGTCCGTCTCGTTTAAACGTTGAACCTGTAAAAGTACCCGCTCGAAGCTGGCTTCTTTAAAGAAGTTGGGAATGACGGCACCAGTCGGAAGCGGGAGGCAGTCGCTTGAGGAACTAGCTGCAAAGTAGGGGATATCGAGTTGTTCCATTGCCTGTATTTCAGCCGCCAGTATCGACCAAAAGAAGGGCTTTTCCTCAGGGATGAGAAAGACTCGGCTCAACGCATCCAGACTGATACTGCGATCGATGCCAGACCGCAACAGGCTCGGCTCATAAGAGTTTTGCAAGATTGTGCTATAGATTCGAGTCGGGCGGAACACATACCGGATGTTCTCATCAGCCAGAGCCATCAGGGGGCTGTCACTCGCTAATAAGGCATCCTGATGGGAAAGTAGGAAGCAATACATCTGCTCGAATCCCGCCACCAAGTCTTCTAAATAATCGGCAGGGGAGAGGGGAATTCCGTTTAGGGTCGCTGCGTTGTCTTGCTTGAGGGTGATTGTTGCATAGTCGGGTGCCATTGCATCAGTGTTAATGTTTTGCAACTTGAGGACTGTCACTCCTTGCTCCTCAGCTCCTCCCAAACCACTAACATCTAAGCTGATTTGGTCGTTAGGCATCGTACCCCACTGAGGCAATATCCAAGTCCGCAATACAGATTGCATCAGTTGCCTTTCTGCTAAGGTTTGGGCATCAAATTTTGTCGGTTCCAGGATGAGGTCCCAATGATGCAATAAGGTTTCCATATCCAGCAAGACGGGCTGTTCACCACTGGCAATCAGGTTTTCCGAGTGGCAGTCTGTTCCCTGTAGGGTATGGATGAGGCACAGCAGCATTCCTGAGCGCTGATAAAAACGTCGGGCAGCGGCTTCATCGTCACAGGGACTCGATTTTATAAATTCCACCCAGCCGTGAGTAGAACGGTCAAGGACTTGGAGAACTTTGAAGGTTAATAGGCCAGCACGATTGTTGCACCAGTCCAGAAGTTGGCAAAAGGTGGACTCTAAGCGAAGGCTCTTCGGCTTGTAAACCAACTTCAGTCCTGTGTCAAAGGTAAGCGCAATCACACGTCGTCCCTGATTGTGGGGGTCTGACAAGTCGAGTTCAAGAGCAACAACCTGTTTCAATCGGATGTTTCCTGAAAAGGATTGCTCAATATCAAACCAGTCTGCGACCAATCGATTCAGAAATTCGGCAGTAGAGTCTACCCAGAAATCAATCTCCGTAGCTAGCAGTCGTCCCAGAACACTATAGTCCTGAACAAATGAGAGCAAGCCGTCTTGAAACAGCTTCTGGATAAATGCCTCGTACTTTTCCCGACAGTCACGACTTTGGAGGCGAAGCTTCAAGAAATCGAGCAGAGCACTCCCCGACGACCGAAACTTAGAGAATTCCTGCATTAAAACCCACGAACCAATAGTGGCAAGTCGTTGCAGGAGACTGCGTTCCAAAGCGATTTGAGCTGCATCGGTTAGCATCTCTAAACGGGAACCTACCCGTGCCGAGAGTTGATGCTGAGCTAGTTGCACAAAGGGAACGTAGACAGGCTCGAAGGGAATCGGATCTTCCGGGTCTAGGCAACGGTAAGAAGAAAACAGTTCCAGCCCGGGAAGAGTCTGTGCTGCCTCGATTGCTTGCCCTAGAGTCGTTGCCCACCGAGGAAGGGGTTGCTGCTCATTGTTTTGAGCGTCACTCAGTAAAGGATAAACGGCATTAATATCGAGTCCATCCCAAGCCAAACGCCTGTGGAATTTAGCTGAATTGCCTTTAGCCACAACGTGACACCAGCGTTGCCAGCGAGCTGCAATCGTTGGGTCATCACGATAGGCGGCATTAGAAACAACAGTAGTGTTAAGACGTTCTGCAAACGAACTCGCTTTGGCAACAATTGATGCGAGTTCTATACTGAGCGGATTGGATGACAGCATGGGCAATCAGCAATACATTGCGATCGCTACAAGCTTAATGGTTGAGCATCGAGCTTGTAGAACGTTTTTACGTCGGAAATTCTTAATGTTTACTTAAGAAATCTTGTCTTAAAAATGAAGAGCAACACGCCCGCAATCTGGAATTATACACTCCGTACCCAAACTCGCCTAGTGTTCCTTCAAAAATGGCAGTTTAATAAGATTAACAAATTTAATTTCCCAAAAAATACTTTAAAAAACCTGAACTTTACTGAACTTTTCTGAGTAGACATCCCTTGTATTCTCCGCTAAATTTAGCTCTGTACTTAGTACAGCATTTCTTGAAATCCTAGGAAAACGACAGAGTGGGCTCTTGCAAGCATCGCCCTGAATCTTCTACGGATTTGGGAAATCATGTACTGACTTAGAACCAGGTTAAAGGAGATTTCAAACATGAGTGTAGAAGCAGTCGCTCAGTTTTTAGAGAGAGTCAACCAAGATACAGCACTCCAACAAGAGTTAGCTCAAGCCGTTGAGTCATCTGCACCGGGAGAGGATCGCGTAGCTGCGGCTGAAATTGGTGCTAAATACGGCTACTCGTTCACCCCTGATGAAATCGGGGAAACGATGGAAGCTGCCCAGAAACAGCAATCCGGAGAAGAACTGAGTGAAGAGGAGTTGGAAGCCGTTGCTGGTGGCTTTTGCACTCCCGCTATTGTCGTTGCAGGTATAGGTGCCGCTGGCGCTATTACTGGTGGTGTTGCCAGTAGAGCGACCTGGTAAAGCTCTCAGGAATAGACGGTTTCAGCACTTGGATTCGTTAGAGCG
>JAIUYC010000581.1 GCA_020216575.1 Coleofasciculus sp. S288
CCTCTGTCACAATCTCGCTTTTTGTTCTCATGGATTTCTTCGCATCCTTTTGCTTCACCGATACACTTGATTGCCTGTTTCTGATGGCTCCTCGATACCAAGTTTGTGAGCTGCCACCATATATCGAAAGATGTACTCCGCAACCTCCAAATAATTTCGGGCTTCTTCAACGGAAGAAGCCCAAACCGTGACACCATGATTTCGGATGAGCAAAGCACTCATCGGCGGTGGTGTCTCCTTAAAACGTTCACCAATGTCACTCGCAATCCGAGGCACCTGCAAATGGTTGGCAAAGACTGGCATTGCCACTTTCGGGTTTTCCTCCCATATGCCTAACCCTTTGAGCATTTCCAAAGGCGGCAAAAGCAAAGAGTTCCCATCGGTAAAATGGGAAACCAGATTCGCCTCAATGGAGTGAACGTGATAGCAAGCTTTGGCTTCTGAGAACAGCGAGTAGATTGCCTGATGAATACTGGTTTCAGCTGAAGGGCGAAGTTCTGCGTGAGGTTGCTCCAACACCGTGCCATCAGGCGCAACGCGGATAAAGTCACCGATACTTAAATTCCCTTTGCTGCGTCCGCTAGCAGTAATCCAGAAACTGCCATCGGGCATCCGAGCGGAAAGATTGCCAGCTGTTCCCACCATCCAGCCTAACTGGTAAAAGTGACCAGCGGCTGCAATTAGAGTTGGTCTTGGATCGGTATTCACTTTAACCTTAAAATCCCTTAACTTACAACCTCATATTCAACTGCTTAACCAATTCTTTGAACAAGAGCTTTGCAGCTTTAGCTGAAATACGAGAACGAACTAAGCGAATTGGGCGATCGGCTGCTTTGTGTTCATCAAAGATTTTTCTGAGCTGTTGACCCATATCGCTATAATTAAGGTTTTGGTCAATCCACAGAGAGTGGGGAATCCCGTTGTAGGCGTCAGGTCAGCATCACAACGAGACACCCCAGTTGTAGCGTCGGTTTAGCGCAGGGAGTCCTATTAACAGTGGTTGTACAAGTGGATCGCACTTACGAAGCAAAAACTCAGGAAATCGCCAAGCAACTGTTGGCAGCCACCCGAGAAAATCGCTCCTTTTTCGCCCAAATGCGCGACCAAATGCGTTGGGACGACAAATTACTTGCCTGGGCGATGAGCAATCCGGGACTAAGGGTGCAGTTGTTCCGCTTCATCGACTGCCTCCCTGCCTTACGCAGTAAATCAGAGATTGCCCGTCACTTGCAGGAATATTTAGGCGACGAGTCAGTTGAACTGCCAGCCGCGCTCAAAGGTATGCTCAACTTTGCTCAAGCGGATTCGATGCCGGGACAAGTGGCGGCAACAACTGTTGCTACGGCAGTGGAAGCTTTAGCGCATAAGTATATAGCTGGGGAAAACATTAAACAAGCGATTAAGACGATTGAGCGATTGCGGAAAGACAAGATGGCGTTCACCCTGGATTTGTTGGGTGAGGCGGTGATCACGGAAGCAGAGGCGCAATCGTATCTCAACCGCTACCTGGAATTGATGGAGCAACTGAGTGAGGAAGCGAAGAAATGGTCTACAGTTGAGCAAATTGATGTGGCAGATGGGGAACCCTTGCCAAATGTGCAGGTTTCGGTTAAGTTAACGGCATTTTACTCCCAGTTCGACCCACTGGATGCAAAGGGGAGTCAGGAACGAGTCAGCGATCGCATTCGCATTCTCTTACGCCGCGCCAAGGAGTTGGGTGCTGCTGTTCACTTCGATATGGAGCAGTACGCCTATAAAGACCTTACCCTCAGTATCCTGAAAGAATTGCTGATGGAAGAGGAATTCCGCACCCGCACGGATATTGGTGTCACTATCCAAGCTTATCTGCGCGATAGTGAGCAAGACTTGCGGGGTGTCATTGAATGGGCGAAACAGCGTGGTTATCCTGTTACCGTGCGCTTGGTGAAAGGCGCTTACTGGGATCAAGAGACGATTAAAGCTGCCCAAAAGGATTGGCATCAGCCGGTTTACAACGATAAAGCTGCTACGGATGTCAATTTTGAGCAACTGACCCAGCTCATGCTGGAGAATTATAACTCTATCTATTCCGCGATTGGCAGCCATAACGTGCGATCGCAAGCACGAGCAATGGCTATTGCCGAAACCCTCAACATCCCCCGCCGTTGCTTCGAGATGCAAGTCCTCTACGGCATGGGCGACCAATTGGCAAAAGCCTTAGTCAAGCGGGGGTATCGAGTGCGTGTCTATGCACCCTATGGCGAACTGCTGCCAGGGATGGCTTACTTGATTCGCCGTTTGCTGGAGAATACTGCCAATAGTTCGTTCTTGCGGCAAAATCTGGAAGACCGACCCATCGAAGAGTTAATTGCTCCACCCGTCGTAGGAGAGCGCCAGATAGGGGGAGAGCGGAAGAATATCTTACCATTCCCCAATGCTTCTGATACGGATTATGCCGAGGAGAAAGCAAGGAAGGAAGCCCAACAAGCCTTTGAAACGGTTCGCCAGCAATTGGGTAAGACGTATTTGCCCTTCATTAACGGTGAATATCAACCCACTGAGACAACTGTTGATTCTGTCAATCCGTCTAACCCCAGTGAGGTGATTGGGCAAATCGGACTCATTTCAATTGAACAGGCAGAACAAGCCTTGCAAGCCGCAAAAGCGGCATTCTCGAGTTGGCGGAAGACACCCGTGCGGCAACGGGCTGGTGTATTGCGAAAAGCCGCCGACTTAATGGAGAAACGTCGGGCTGAACTATCTGCTTGGATTGTCCTGGAAGTTGGTAAGCCGTTGCGGGAAGCCGATGGGGAAGTATCAGAGGCGATTGACTTCTGCCGCTACTATGCTGATGAGATGGAACGTCTCGACCAAGGGCATAACTATGATATTCCAGGTGAGACGAATCGGTACGTCTACCATCCGCGAGGCATTGCCGTTGTCATTTCTCCCTGGAACTTCCCCCTTGCCATTGCTACGGGTATGACGGTTGCGGCACTGGTGGCAGGGAATTGCACCCTGCTCAAGCCTGCTGAAGTGTCTACCGTGATTGCGGCGAAACTGGCTGAAATTTTGGTAGAAGCGGGGATACCTAAGGGCGTGTTTCAATACGTTCCAGGGAAAGGGTCAAAGGTGGGTGCTTACATGGTGAAGCATCCAGATGTCCACCTGATTGCTTTTACGGGTTCCCTGGAGGTGGGTTGCCGAATTTTTGCTGATGCTGCGATCGCACAACCCGGACAAAAGCATCTCAAGCGCGTCATTGCTGAGATGGGAGGTAAGAACGCCATTATTGTAGATGAAAGTGCTGACCTCGACCAAGCCGTTGCGGGTGCGGTGCAGTCGGCGTTTGGTTATAGCGGTCAGAAGTGTTCGGCTTGCTCGCGGGTGATTGTGTTGGAACCTGTGTATGATACCTTCTTAGAACGGTTTGTGGAAGCCACGCGATCGCTCAATATTGGTGTAGCGGAAGTCCCCAGTACTCAGGTTGGTCCCGTCATTGATGCCAATGCCAGAGACCGTATTCGGGAATATATCGAAATCGGGCGTCAAGAAGCAGACGTTGCTTTGGAAATGCCAGCACCTGATACAGGTTACTTCATTGGTCCCGTGATTTTTGCCAATGTTGCACCGAATGCCAAGATTGCTCAAGAAGAAATCTTTGCTCCCGTTGTTGCCGTAATTCGCGCGAAGAATTTCCAAGACGCGCTGGATATTGCTAACGGCACTACCTATGCGCTGACGGGAGGATTGTATTCCCGCACGCCATCCCATATTCAGCAAGCGTCAACTGAATTTGAGGTGGGAAACCTGTACATCAACCGCACGATTACAGGTGCAATTGTGGCTCGACAACCCTTTGGTGGGTCGAGACTCTCCGGCATTGGTTCCAAAGCTGGTGGTCCCGATTACTTGCTGCAATTCACAGAACCACGTACCATTACGGAGAATATCCAGCGTCAGGGGTTTGCACCCATTGAAGGGGCAGATTAGAACGTGGGGAAAAGGGTAAGGGTGAAAGGTAAAAGGTGAGGGGTGTGGTCATAAGTAGTGGGTTGAAATTGACACGGGGACGCGGAGAAATTGTCTGCACATCACCAACTGGTTTTGACCACACCCAAAGGTGAGGGTAGCTCTGCCTTTCCGCCTTCCCCTCTGCTCTTTCACGTTTTAACTACAATGATTAATGACAATGGTTCAGAAGTCTCCAATGAACAAGCGCCGCCCCTTCTTCTGGGTCAGTGTAACGCTAGTAAGTGTCTTATTCCTAATT